>JBLHYZ010000064.1:0-6049 GCA_047631115.1 Alpinimonas sp.
GCCTGAATGGTCACATCCGGGCTGTCGTAACGGGCCTCAATGATGGCCTGGTCACGAGCGGTGAAAGCGAAGAAGCCGAGCACAAGGATAAGAGGGACCACCGTGAAGAAAATTTCAATCGGCATGTTGTAGCGAAGCTGAACGGGAAAACCGGTCTGGCCCTTGCGGCGACGGTAAACGATCATCGCCCAAATCATGAGGCCCCAGGTGATGACGCCCACGACAAGGAGGACAATCCAGCTTGTCACCCACAGACCAACGACGCGATCAACGTGGTTGGTTGCTGCACCGCCCTCACCAACGGGGAGGTACCCCTGAAGCTGCTGCTGAGTACAACCAGCTAAAACAAAAGCTAACGCTGCCGCGATTGGAATCGCAGCCCATCGGAAACGACGAGAAGAACGCACCGCTGACCTTTCACAAAGACTTGCCGGGAACCACATCACCAACGTGTGGTTACCTCTCAGCCTATCGCTTGAGGTGCTTTTTGTTGTGCTCGGAGAACCTGTTTCCACTCAGGAAAATGATTCGGAAGAGAGTCTTAGTGGAAGGAATCTCCGCAGGCACAGCTGCCCCCCGCGTTGGGGTTATCGATTGTGAATCCTTGCTTCTGGATGGTGTCTTCGAAGTCAATGGACGAGCCATCGAGGTAAGGAACACTCATCTTGTCGACAACAACGCCAACACCTTCAAAGTCGACGACGGCATCGCCTTCCAAGACGCGTTCGTCGAAGTAAAGCTGGTAAATCAAACCTGAGCAACCGCCGGGCTGGACCGCGACGCGAAGGCGCAAATCATCGCGGCCTTCTTGGGAAAGCAAGCTACGAACTTTGACCTGAGCTACAGCGGAAAGTCCCACGCCATGAGCACGCACATCATTTGAGATTGTTTCGGTCATTTCCACTCCTCGGAACGTGTTTCATCAGTGTCTTTAGTCTATGCATTGAACGCCACGAGAGGCTGAATTATTCCTGATTCCTTGCTCCTTGATTCAGCCTCATCAACAAAAGTGCCTGTGCGACCACGGCCTTCTCAAAGGCACCGATGTGCAGCGACTCATTCGGGCTGTGGGCCCGAGAATCTGGGTCTTCCACTCCCGTCACAAGAATCTGCGCCTCAGGAAACATCGCGACAAAGTCTGAGATGAAGGGAATGGATCCACCCACCCCCATATCGACAGGGGCAATTCCCCAGGCATCGGCCATGGCACCCCGAGCGGCAACCGCGGCGGATCCCGAGGTGTCAGCTAAGAACGGCTCGCCCGTGCTCAGATCAGAGATCACGGGAACAACGCCCCAGGGAGAATGCGCAAGCAGGTGCGTGGTCACAGCGTCAGCAGCCTGGCTTGCGCTTTGCCCTGGTGCCACACGCACGCTCACGCGAACGGAGACTTCGGGAAGAAGGGTGTTTGATGCATTGGCAACATTGGGGGCATCGATACCCGTGACTGTTATGGAGGGCTGGTTCCAGATGCGATTCAGTATGGTGCCCGCACCCAGGGGGCTCACTCCGGGGAGAAGGCCGGACTCATGTCTCAACTGCGCCTCGTCGTAGTCAGGGGTCACCGGGGCATTCGAGGAGAGCCCCTCGACGGCGACGGTCCCGTCCGCACAATGCAGCGTCGACAAAAGCTGAATCATGGCCAGCATCGCGTCGGGAACGGCCCCGCCAAACATGCCTGAATGCAGTGCGTGATCGAGAGTGCGCATGGTGAGCTTGAACGTCACATTGCCTCGAAGGCTCACAGTGAGGGCGGGAACTGTTTCACTCCAGTTCCCGGAGTCCGCAACGATAATGATGTCCGATGCCAACAACGTCTGATGATCGTTCAGAAAGTTCTGGAACGAGGGCGACCCAAATTCCTCTTCGCCTTCGACGTACAGGACAATGCCGAGGTCAACGTGATCTGAAAGTTCTGTGAGTGCACGCAACGAAGAGATGTGAGACATGATGCCAGCCTTGTCGTCTGCCGCGCCGCGACCAAACATGCGATCTCCAACGATGACGGGCTCGAAGGCTGCGGTGAGCCAGTCGGCATCAGCCCCCGGAGGTTGTACGTCGTGGTGGGCATACAGCAAAACAGTTGGCCGACCGTTTTGCGCATTGCGCCTGGCCACTACTGCCGGTTGACCATGTCCCGAACCGTCACTTTTTTGCGAATGAAGGATACTGACGCTGTCAAAGAAATCGAGCCCGGTCGCCAGTTCAGCAACCGCCTCACTGCTGAGCTGAACCTGAGTGGGATCAAACGAGCTCCACGAAACGGATGGAATGCGAACCAGAGAAGCCAATTCCTCAAGGATTCCATCGAGGTCACGGGAAATCAGTGCGGCAACATTTACAGTGTCAGCATCTTTATTGCTCATGTTGGTAATCTTAGGGACCGACTTTATGAACAAGGGACTAAACGTGGCACAGGGAAAATCTCAATCTGAACGCAGCGCCGAAGAGAACGTTGCATCTGAGTCTTCCAAAGGCCATGCAACCCCCACTCGCAAAGCACGAGAAGCCGCAAATGTGCGCCCCCTCGTTCCTACTGACCGCAAGGGTGCCTCGAAGGAATATCGCGCCCAACAGGCTGAGGCCCGCAACCGTGCCCGGATTGGCATGGCTGCCGGCGAGGAAAAGTACCTTCCCCTTCGTGATCGCGGCGTGCAAAAGCGTTATGCCCGTGATTACGTTGACGCCCGCTACAACGTTGGCGAGCTCATGGTGCCATTCATGTTTCTCGTCATCATCATGACGTTTCTGCCTGACCAGAACATTGCCCAACTGGGTATTTTGACGCTGTGGGCTTTCTTCCTTGTCGCCATCATCGATGTCGTCTTTGCAACGTGGTCTCTGCGACGCCGGATCGATGCAAAATTCGGTGAAGGAAGCATGGAGAAGGGGGTTCGCTGGTACACCGCGATGCGCACACTGCAGATGCGCCAGCTCCGTTTACCCAAGCCTCAGGTCAAAAGGCGCCAGTTTCCCAGCTAGAGAAAACTTTAGACTGCCAGTTCTTTCACGCCTGCGCGAATACGGGCCAGTCCACGGTTGATGTGCCAAGCCCACCCGGGACCCCGATAAATAAAACCGGTGTACCCCTGAACCAAAGTGGCGCCGCCATCAAGACGGTCCTGCACATCGGCTGCGTTTTCGATTCCGCCCACGGAGATGACACACATCTCTGCTGGCACAACGGAGCGAATAACAGTCAAAACGTCGAGCGCACGCGTCGCTAAGGGGGCACCGGAAAGCCCACCGGCACCGGCAGCCTCAACAACCGCTGGGTCTGCTTTCAGCCCTTCACGTGAAAGCGTGGTGTTTGTGGCGATGATGCCATCGAGACCGAGACGAACAACGAGTTCTGCAATGCGGACAACCTCGTCGTCGGTGAGGTCAGGAGAAATTTTGACGAGGAGCGGCGTTGGGCCGCACTCCGCTTTGACTGCTCGCAAGAGGGGTTCGAGCTGATCCAGCTCTTGTAACCCGCGCAGCCCCGGTGTGTTGGGCGATGAAACATTGACCACGAGGTAGTCGGCCAAGGGTGCCAAAAGGCGCGTACTGACTAGGTAGTCAGAAGTTGCGTCTGCGACGTCGACCGCTCTGCTCTTGCCAATATTCACGCCGATGACGGGACGATTACGCCGCGCTCGGAGCTTGGCTAGCCGAGGAACAGCGGCGGCTGCTCCCCCGTTATTGAAGCCCATGCGGTTGATCACCGCGCGATCGCTGACGAGTCGAAAAAGTCGGGGTCGTGGGTTTCCTGGTTGCGCCACGGCAGTCAACGTTCCGACCTCGACGTGGCCAAAACCGAGCGCTCCCAAGCCCGACACACAGGTGACATCTTTGTCGAAGCCCGCCGCCATTCCAAAAGGTGAATCGAAGTGGAGCCCCAACGCTTGCACGTGCAAACTGGCGGGGGCATGCATTGATCGGCCCTTGAGCGACCGAATAACGGGGAGGCCTGCTGCCTTAATCACAAAGGCGCCTACGTGATGGGCATCTTCCGGGTCAAGCTTCGAAAGGACAAGGGAAAAAAGCGTGGCATATGCTCGCGAGCCTTCTGCTTGAGTTTTTGTCAGTGACCCGAGGTGATTCATGATGCGGAGTCCGCGGAATCTGAGAGTGCACGGGCATGCTGCAAACGCAAGTCAGCAATGGCCTTTTCAAAGTCCTCGAGCGACTCGAAGCCCTGGTACACGCTGGCAAAGCGGAGATACGCGACCTCGTCAAGATCGCGAAGTGGTGGCAGAATTGCCAACCCAATTTCGTTGGCTTCAATCTGGGATGCACCGGTGGCGCGAATGGTCTCTTCAACTTTCTGTGCCAGGTTGGCGAGGTCAGCATCGGTAACGGGACGGCCCTGACAGGCTTTTCTCACACCTAAGACGACCTTTTCGCGACTAAAGAGCTCAATGACGCCCGAGCGCTTGATCACGCTGAGGCTGGCCGTCTCCGTGGTGGAGAAACGTCCACCACACTCGGGACATTGACGCCGACGACGAATGGAGAGGCCGTCATCAGAGGTGCGCGAGTCGATAACGCGGGAGTCAGAGTGGCGACAGAAGGGGCAAAACATGCGCGCTCTACTTTCAGTTGTTCGTCAAAGAAAATCGCGCGTCAACGGCATCGCCGTGTGCGGGAAGGTCTTCATCATCGGAGAGGCGGCGAATGCCCGCCGCAACAACGGCTAGGGCTTCTTTGTCATACTGAACAATCTGCTGGGCACGCAGAAAAGTGTACGCACCCAAGCCCGCAGAGAAAAGGGCCTGACCTGCGGTGGGTAAAACGTGATTCGAACCGGCCGAATAATCGCCAAGACTCACCGGGGTGAAGTCGCCCAGGAACACTGCACCAGCGTTGGTTATGCGCTCCAGGACCGCCTGAGGGCTGGTTGCCTGAATCTCAAGGTGCTCGGGACCATACGCGTTTGAAAAGTCCGTGGCGACGTTAAGGTCATCAACCAAAACGAGTGCGGACTGTTCTCCCCCGCAGGCCGTGAGTACCCGTTCGCGATGCGTTGTCGTCAAGGTCTGTCGCTCGAGTTCCACACGCACGGCGTCGATGAGTTCAGGTGAATCCGTCACCAATACAGCCGAGGCGAGCTCGTCGTGCTCGGCTTGTGAAATAAGGTCTGCCGCAACCAACGGTGCCGATGCGGTCTCGTCGGCAATGATAAGAATCTCGGTGGGACCCGCTTCAGAGTCAATCCCCACAACGCCACGAACAAGACGCTTGGCGGCCGCAACGTAGAGATTCCCAGGACCAGTTACAACGTTGACGGGCTCGAGCCCGAGGTCGGCAACCCCGTAAGCGAAGGCGCCGATAGCGCCGGCACCACCCATTGCATAGACCTCACGAACACCCAGCAGCGCTGCAGCAGCCAGAATCGTGGGGTGCACCCGGCCACCAAAGTACTGCTGAGGGGGTGAAGCGAGTGCAATCGAGGGCACACCGGCAATCTGTGCGGGCACAACGTTCATGATCACGCTGGAAGGGTAGACAGCCTTGCCGCCAGGAACATACAGACCAACGCGCTCAACGGGCTGCCAACGCTGCGTGACGGTCGCACCCGGCGCTATCTGCGTTGTGAGGGTGGGCGGCACCTGTGCCGCCGATGCCAGGCGCACCCTAGCAATCGTTTCCTCCAAGGCTGTGCGAAGTTCTGGATCTAACGTCGCCAGAGCTTCTTCGAAGTGGGACTCCGGCACTCTCACTTCATACTCACCCACACGGTCCAAACGTTGTGCTTGCTCGCGCAGGGCGAGCGAGCCACTGTTGCGCACATCCGCAATGAGGTCAGACGCGACCGCCGAGGCGGCATCCACGTCTAGGTTGTTACGGGGAATGAGGGTCAGCAATTCTCTGCGCGAGGGACGCTTTCCACGAAGATCAAGGGTTCGAATCATGAGGCTTCTAGTCTAGAGAAAGAGCAAAGGACGCTAGCCCAGGCACCCCGGTCCCAGAAGTGACTTAATCTCGCCGTAAAGGTCTGGGGTGAGCATTACCGGGGTGGGAATCTCAAAAACACGCACCGTTGCACCCTTCGTGAGGCGCAGCC
>JBLHYZ010000065.1:0-6029 GCA_047631115.1 Alpinimonas sp.
TTCGATAGCGATGATGCCGGACGCCGGGTGCGCCTTCGAGAGATGAATCACACTAAACGAGGCGGTGTCGAGAAGGCCCGCCTCCATCACAAAGCTTCCTAAGGGGGTTCCTGTGGCAAGGGCAATCTCGCGAATGAGCTCGGGTATGACAGGGCCATGGCTGCAGATGACCGAGGTCTTTTTTGATCGCACACGCTTGCCAATGAGGCTGCGCACGTCTTCGCTGTCATCGTGGAAGGCGTGCTGG
This sequence comes from Alpinimonas sp., assembly GCA_047631115.1. Classification (GTDB taxonomy): domain Bacteria; phylum Actinomycetota; class Actinomycetes; order Actinomycetales; family Microbacteriaceae; genus Alpinimonas. The sequence goes on from JBLHYZ010000065.1 coordinate 248, forward strand.
CTGATGGCCTCAACGAGCTTCACCTCACGCTCAAGAGCCTGGGCAAGAGGTGCCATCGTTTGCTGGCAGCGAAGGCTCGTGCTGGCCACAAGACGACGAGGGTGCCAGCTACTGACCGCACTCACGATGGAGTTGGCTTGGCGAGTTCCCCGAGGGCTTAGCGGCCGATCAACGTCTGCCCCAACAAAAGTTTTGGGCTCTACGGCCTTTGCGTGTCGCAACACGATGAGAGCAAAGGTCTCGGTCACCTTCTGTTTGAGGAGACCCGAAAAATTATCCAGAATAATGCGATCTGGGTCATAGCTCAGTTCTTTGCGCGCGCGATCGATGGGCATCCACTCAAGGGCAGCGACCTCTTCGTTGGGAACAAACGTCGACGCGAGGATTGCTTTCTCCGTCACCTCTGCCGCCCAGTAGTGCACCACCTTGTTGCGGCCGCTGGGAAGAATGTATTCCGTGATGCCAAGGGGCACTCCCAAGGCAACATGCAGGCCCGTCTCTTCCTCGATCTCGCGAACAGCTGTTTGGGGCAGCATCTCGCCGGGGTCAACTTTTCCTTTGGGCAACGAAATATCGCGACGGCCGGAACGGTGAATAAGAAGGACCTGAACGACACCACCTATTTCGCGCCAACACACCGCACCGGCGGCATACACCGATGTCTCAACGGGCATGCTCATCGCTTCACTCCTGTGCGTCGACGCTGTGAAATCTCTTTCATCACCGTGTCTTGAATATCGTTAAGGGCCGAACCGTCTGGCCCCATAGCGTGGCGCGTCCACGTTCCATCGGGTTCCATCCACCAAGACGCTGTCGATTCGTCCATTCCGAGGTCAAAAAAATTCTCCATCTCGGTGAGGTGTTCCGGCATCGTTAGGCGCACGAGTACCTCGACGCGGCGATCCAGATTGCGATGCATCATGTCGGCGCTGCCGATAAACACGTCATGGTCACCGTTATTGACAAACATGAATACCCGCGAGTGCTCAAGATAACGCCCCAAGATTGACCGAACACGGATGGTGTCGCTCAGCCCAGGAACCCCAGCCTTCAGAGCACAGATGCCACGCACCCAGATATCAATTGGCACACCGGCCTGACTCGCCCTATAGAGGGCATCAATGATGACCTCATCCACGATGGAGTTGATCTTGATTTTAATTCCCGAGGGCAAACCGGCCTTGGCGTTGCTCGTTTCGGCGGCGATACGCTTCAGCAGGCCTTTGCGCAGGTGAAGTGGTGCCACCAGTAGGCGCTTGAACTTCTTTTCAATGGCATACCCAGAGAGCTCATTAAAAAGGCGAGTGAGGTCGCGCCCCACAGCGGGATCGGCTGTCAGCAGGCCAAAGTCTTCATACAGGCGACTGGTTTTAGGGTTGTAGTTTCCGGTGCCAACGTGAGAGTAACTCCTCAGAACGCCCTTTTCTTGGCGGATGACGAGCGCCAACTTGCAGTGCGTTTTGAGCCCAACGAGTCCGTAAACAACGTGAACCCCGGCTTTTTCAAGTTTGCGGGCCCAGCTGATGTTGGCCTGTTCGTCAAAACGGGCTTTCAACTCAACGAGGGCCAGAACCTGTTTGCCGGCTTCGGCGGCGTTAATGAGCGCCTGAACAATGGGGCTATCGCCGGAGGTGCGGTACAGCGTCTGCTTGATAGCCAGCACATACGGGTCTGCGGCCGCCTGCTCTAAGAACGCCTGCACGCTCGTGGAGAACGACTCATAGGGGTGGTGAAACAAAACATCACCGCGGCGAATGGACGCAAAAATTGATGACTGCTCGCCAGTTTCGCTGGGCATGAGCTCGGCGGCTGTTGTCGGAACGTGGGCCGCATAGTGCAGGTCAGGGCGGTTGAGGCCAGCGAGTCCAAACAGGCCACCGAGGTTCAGCGGCTCAGAAAGTCGGTAGACCTCCTGTTCAGTGATGTCCAGTTCGCGCACCAAGAGATCGAGCGTAACGGAGTCCATCGCGTGGCTAATTTCCAGACGGATGGGAGGCCCAAAGCGCCGGCGCAACAGGCCCTTTTCCAGAACCTGTATGAGATTCTCGGTCTCGTCTTCATCGATTTGCACGTCTTCGTTGCGAGTGACTCGAAAAGCGTGGTGTTCGATAATTTCCATGCCGGGAAACAGGTGGCCCAGGTGGTTTGAGATCAGATCTTCCAACGCGATGAAACGCACATTGGAGAGTTCCTCGCGCTTATCGATGCGCAAAAACCTGGGCAGCATGGGGGGAACTTTGAGGCGCGCAAATTCTTCAGTGCCGGTCTTTGTGTTGCGCACGCGAATCGCAAGGTTCAAGGAGAGCCCGGAAATGTAAGGAAAGGGGTGCGCCGGGTCGACGGCAAGCGGCATCAAAACCGGAAAAATTTGATCGGTGAAGAATTCCTCGAGAATGTCTTGGTCGGCCTCGTCCAGACTGTCCCAGGTAACGACATGAATGCCGGCGTCAGAGAGCTCTGGGCGAATAACGTCGTTGTAGGCAGCGGCGTGGCGCGTTTGCAGCTCGTGAGCTTTTGCAGAAATGGAGGCCAGAACGTCCCCCGGTGCAGTGCCGATGTTGGTGGGAACCGCAAGGCCGGTCACTATTCGACGCTTGAGGCCGGCGACTCGCACCATGAAGAATTCGTCGAGGTTGGCGGCAAAAATTGCCAGAAAGTTTGCTCGCTCGAGGAGGGGAATCGCTGTGTCTTCTGCCATTTCCAATACGCGCTGGTTGAAGGCGAGCCAACTCAACTCACGATCGAGGAAGCGATCGTTGGGTAGGTCAGCGACTTCTTCTAGGGGCGCCTCGTCGAAGTCGTCATCGACATCGGGAACATTGCCCATTGTGCTGTTCGTCGAAAGTGCATCCATAAGCAATATCTTGTCAGGTAAGTCAAACACCAGACATCCCGGAGGTGTCCAACGCGTTAACGTGGCCTAAGCCGACAGCGAGGCCTTGCGGGCGTCATCAGCCACATTGAACCGGTAACCCACGTTGCGAACGGTGCCAATGAGCTGTTCCATGTCGCCCAACTTGGCGCGAAGGCGGCGCACATGCACATCGACGGTGCGGGTGCCACCGAAGTAGTCGTAACCCCAGACCTCGCTGAGGAGTTGCTCTCGAGTGAAGACACGGGAAGGATGCGTTGAGAGAAAACGGAGAAGCTCGAACTCCTTATAGGTGAGATCGAGAGGTTTATCGTGCACCTTGACCGAGTAGCTTGCCTCATCGATGACAACGCCCGAAGCCAGAATGCGGGAGTCAGTATGGGTCTCGGCCTGAGATCGGCCTAAAGCCAAGCGGATGCGGGCGTCAACCTCAGCAGGACCCGCCGTCTCGAGAATGACGTCTGACACCCCCCAGTCGGGACTCACAGCCGCCAAGCCGCCCTCGGTAACGACCAAGAGAAGGGGAGAGCTCAGGCCGGTCGCTTGCAAAATCTTGCACAAACTCTTGGCGCTCACGAGATCTGTTCGAGCATCGATAATAATGAGGTCGCTGTTGGGGGCATTGACCAGTTGTGCCGGCTGAGCGGGAATGGTCTTGACCGAGTGAGAGAGTAATTCGAGGGAGGGGAGAACATCGCTATTGGGGCGTGTGGCCAGAATGAGGATGGCAGCCATATTTCCTCCGCGTCTCTTCGGTACTTTAGTCTAACCCACGAGAATCGCTCCCTTTTTTGCGAGGGCGAGGGCCTGAAGCTCAGGTCAAATGATTAGAATAAAACTATGTTGCTCGCACTCGAACTCTTCTTCATTGGACTCCTCGCGTTGGCTAGCCTGGCCATCGCCTGGGTCTCTGGCATTGTCGTCTTCAAGCTCTTTCGGGGCCAGCGCTAATCGAGACTTCCCTGTTTTCTCACCGGTCACCCCTGCTGGGGTTGCCGGCTTCTGTTGAGTCGCTAGGGATGGGCGTTGCCGCCTCCTACGGAAATCCGTTCACGGAACAGCGCGATCTTTTGCGCGGCAGCGCTCTCGTCGACCTCTCGCATCGCGGTGTCATTGCTGTTACCGGCGTAGATCGCCTCTCGTGGCTTGATTCTTTGCTGAGCCAAGAACTGCGGTCACTTCACGCGGGTGACAGCACCGAGGCCCTGCTGCTCGATCCCCATGGTCACATTGAGCACGCGCTTCGCATTGTGGAAGATGGTGCCACCACCTGGCTTCTCGTCGATGAAGGCCGCTCGACATCTCTGGCAAAGTGGCTCGACCGCATGCGCTTTATGAAGCAGGTTGAGGTTGCCGATGTCACCGAAACGGTAGCCACCTTCGGGTTTTTTGATTCCGGTGTAGCCAGTGCCGCGCTCGAAGCGGTCGTGTTAGCCCCCGAGGCAACCCCCCTCGTTTGGGTCGATCCTTGGAACCATGTTTCTGCTGGGGGTTGGCAATATGCTGATTCCGCCGAGCACCCTGCCGGTCAATGGAACTATCGTGAGGTGCTTGTTTCCCGCGATCGTGTGGCCGAACTTGTGCAGGCAATGAGGAGTGCAAAAATCGCGCCCGCGGGTCTCATCGCGCTCGACTCGCTTCGCATCGCGGCGTGGCGACCTCGGGTCACGACCGAAGCCGATGCGACAGCGTTGCCCCACGAAACGGATTGGTTGCGCTCTGCTGTGCACCTCAACAAGGGTTGCTACCGCGGGCAAGAAACCGTGGCTAAGGTTCACAACCTGGGGCGTCCTCCCCGTCGTCTCGTTTTCTTGACTCTCGATGGCTCCGATGCCGTTCTCCCGGAACCAGGAACACCGGTCTTCTTTGGTGAAACAGAAGTTGGACGCATCACTTCTTCTGGTCGTCATTTTGAGGAAGGTGCTGTTGCGCTGGCTGTCATCAAGCGCTCCGTCGCGCCAGATGCCGAACTCGTCGTCCACGTTGACTCCGTTGAGGTCGCCGCAGCTCAGATTTTGATTGTCCCCACAGACGCCGGTCGTGTTGCCAATATTCCAAAAATGCCGCGTCTCGGTAAGGTCACCCGCCCGGTCTAAGCAATCGGAGCGATAGCGGCCCAATCCACGGTGAGCTCGCCCAGACGCCAACGGGTGCGGCCGCTGCGTATGGGCCAACCGGAATCTCGCATCGAACTCACCGTGGCAATCCAACGCTGGGTGGCGCCGAAATCGCGCAGTGGAGAATTAATCTGCCACACGCGATCCAGCTCGGTCAGAAAGCGGTGGATATTCTCACCTTCTACATTGCGGTGAATCAGAGCCTTAGGAAGACGCTCGGCAACGATAGACGGCGCCTCGAGCCCATCCAGACGCAACGCAATTGAGAGAGTCTGAGGGCCGCCTGGCGCGGCGGTTCCATTCGAGGTACGCACCCGCGACGGTGTGACGGCTATCCAACTGGCAATGCGTCCAATTTCATCGCACGTGCCGTCCACGAGAACTCCGCCGGGCTGCAGGCGAGCAAGCATGAGGTTCCAGGCGGGAGCAACCTCGGCTTCGTCATATTGGCGCAGAACGTTGAACGCCCGAATCATGACGGCGCGGCGATTGCGGGGAAGGGGAACCTCAAATCCGCCGAGCTCAAAACTCACCCGCTCCATATCTGCTGCAGCGCGGGTTCCCGCTTTCCGCGCCTCGGCCAATTCGGCTCGAGCAAGAGCTACGCGCTGGGGATCTATTTCTAGCCCAATGAGTTGAGCATCAGGCCGGGCATTGCGCAGGCGGTGCATTAATTCGAGGGGCGTAACGGCGCTGGCTCCGTAACCAAGGTCAACGACCAGCGGATCCTCGGTGGCCTTGAGCCCGGGCCACGTCTGCAGCCAGCGGTCGACGCGGCGCAAGCGATTGGGGT
>JBLHYZ010000066.1:0-5680 GCA_047631115.1 Alpinimonas sp.
ACTTATTCAGGTGTGACGCCTCAACGCCACCGGCGGCGTGCTGCCGGCAGATGAAGGTTACTTGAGTTGTTTCTGGAGGAGGACCGTGCCGAGCCAGCGGTCGAACTTGAAGCCGACACGGCCCATTCGGCCGATTTCTTTGAAGCCAAAGTCTTCGTGGAGCTTGAGTGATGCTTCGGCACCCCCATCAGCAATCACAGCAATGATCTCCTTGAGGCCGGCAGCTCGAGATTCTTCGATAAGACCGGCCATTAACGCTCGGCCCAGACCCTTACCCGTTGACGCCGCTCGAAGATAAATGGAATTCTCTACCGTGTAGCGATAGGCCCGCTTTTGTTTCCAAGGCGAAACCAAGGCGTATCCCAAAATCTGGCCCGAAGGAGAAACTGCCACAATGAAGGGCATCTTCAGCTTGCTGAGGTAGGCGAACTTCGAGCGCCACTCGCGCAGGGTCATGGCATCCTCGTCGAAGGTAACAACGCTGTTGGCGACGTAGTAATTGTAGATTTCACGAATATCAGGTAAATCTTGAGCCGCGGTTTCGCGAATCTCGAAGGCAAATGCCGGTTCGGGTTCAACGGGCGTTCGCAAGTGAACTGGCAGTTCGCGGCGAGGTTGATATTCGTCTGGGAGCACGTCGAAAGTTTAGCTGAGCGGCGAGGTCATGAACTCGACCAGTCAATCGGCGGCGCACCTTGCCGACCGAGTGATTCGTTGGCCTGCGAGAAAGGCCTCGAACCGAAGAAACCACGCCGTGCCGACAGGGGGCTGGGGTGAGCGGACTCGACGATGAGCGTCTCCCCGAGAAACTGGCGAAGTGAGGCGGCTTGTTTTCCCCACAGTATGGCGACGAGCGCAAGATCTGAACCGGCAAGTGCTGCTTTGTAGTGAACCCCTGGATTTAGGTCGCGGGTAGCGAGGACTTCGATGACACGTTGCGAGACCGCTTCCCAGCCCTGACCGCGGTGCGAACCGGCTTCGCCCGAGCGCACCGTGAGTACACGGTTGAGGAGCATGACGCCTTGCTGTGCCCATCCGGATAGATCACCGGTTCTGGGGCGAGGTGCGCCTGTGTCGCTTTCGAGTTCGGTGAAAATGTTGCTGAGGCTGCGAGGCAATGGGTGCACCTTCGAATCGACCGCGAAGGCCAGACCGATTGCGTGCCCCGGGGTTGGATACGGGTCCTGACCAACGATGAGCACGCGAACCGAATTCACCGGAATACTAAATACACGCATGATGTTCTGTGCGGGGGGCAAAATTTCACTGCCAGCCAACGACTCCCGATCGAGAAAGGCTGCAATCTCATCGAACTGAGGCTGAACGGGAGCCAAGGCAATTGCCCAGGAAGCATGGATGATACCTACGTCGCGAAGGTACTCGAGGTTAAGCGTCACGCTCACGAATCAGCGTCGTCCCTGTTCTGGTCGGACTCCTGTTGCTTCTTGGCATGCTCTGCCTCCCGAAGCGCTGCGCGGTGAGCTGTTTGAACACGTTCACCCAAAAAAGACACAACCGTGGCGGTAGTGAGACCCACAATGACCATGCCCCCCAGCATCAGCATGGACGCATAGATGCGCCCGGGAATAGTGATGGGAACAAAGTCTCCGTAGCCAACGGTGGAGATTGTCTCCATGGCCCACCATAGGGCATCCCCGTAGGACGTTATGGAAGCACCCGGCGCGTGCCTCTCGGCCGCGTAGACCGCCAGAGACAGCACATAAATGTACATGACGGCGAAAGACGCCGCATACGCAATCAACCGGGCACGAACTGAGCTTCCTTGACGCCCTCGAAAGAATCGCAATCGGCGGAGATACATGAGCAAGAGGAACGGTCTGAAGAACGGCACGATTACAGAGAGCAAGTCGATAAGGTTGTGGCGAAAAAAGATGGCCTTGTTATCCGCCAAGATGAGTCGCGCGACGTAATCGATGATGAAAGCGATCCAGATAACAGCGAGCGCAGAGAGAATGTATTTGTCGATGCCGGTCGTAAAAACCTCGTCGTCCAAAATGAGGATTGAGAACCCAACGAGGAAGACAAAGGAGAAAAGAATGAGCGGAATCGTTGAGATTTTCTCCCACGCAGCCTCTCCCTGGCTGCGGGAATCCTTCACGATGTCACCGTCGGCATCGCGCACGGTGGGCTTCGCAGCAACTGTCATGGTTCTAGGCTAGTAAAGATGTCTACCTTGACTGCCCCAGCTAGCACGAAACCGAGAATTGCCCTGTGGGACAACGCGCGTTTCGGTGCCATTGCACTCATGGTGGCAGGGCACGCTCTCACAAAAATGGTGGGCGAAAATGATGCTGCGTTCACGTTGTACATTTTTATCTACGCCTTTCACGTGCCTGTCTTTGTAGCGGTCTCGGGCTTCTTCACCAAAGCCACAGCCCCCGATGATCGACGAATACGTGGCCTGTTCACAGACATCCTTATTCCTTATGTCATTTTTGAGACCATCTGGACGCTTCTCTATTGGTCCATCAAGGGCAACCTGAATGCAGACTTTAGTCGTGCCTCGTGGACACTGTGGTTTTTGCTAGCACTGGCCATCTGGCGCATTATTTTGCCGTACCTCGCGATGCTCCGTTATCCGTTGCTGATCAGCCTCCTTATCTCCATTGGTGCGGGCTACCTCGCCATCGATCAGACCTTCTCGCTCGCCCGCGCCCTGGGACTGCTGCCGTTCTTCGTCTTCGGTTGGAAACTGCGCGAGTGGAATGTCGGCGAGCGCTGGATGGCCGTTTCTATGGTCGCCGTGCGCTGGTGGCGAGCCGGAGCAGTGGCGCTCATGATCGGCCTGGGTGTTGCCCTAGCGTCGAATGTTTCACTCTGGCGGGCGCTCGATATTCGGGGTTTTTTGACGTACGACGCCGGATACGCTGCGTTCGGTTATGACCAGTGGTGGGCTGGCGCCGTTCGGCTAGCTTTCATCGCCCTCGCTGCCGCAATGATTGTGGCGTTCCTGATTCTCATCCCTCGTGGACACACGTGGTTCACTCAGTTCGGGCAAGCCACCATGTATGTCTATTTGCTTCACTCCTTTGTGCTCTACCCCCTTCGGGAGAACGGCTTCCTCGACGGTGAGCAACCACTGTGGTTCTTGATCCTGGTTCTCGTCGGTGCACTTGGCCTCACCGTGGCACTGTCCACTCCGATCGTGAGGCGCTTTTTTAGACCCCTCGTTGAGCCCCGCGTGCCCTGGCTTTTCTCTCGCTCCCGTTAGGAGTGTTACCGCCTGTTACACGGGGCATTGAAGTCCCGCGATTGTGCGCGTAGCGTCTGTCCCAAGCCACCCGCCGATTCCGGCGCCATTTCTCAAGGAGCCCCTCATGAGCACCGAACCAGCCGACTGGAAATTTGAAACCAAGCAGGTCCACTCTGGAGCACAGCCTGACCCCGTGACCAATGCGCGGGCAACGCCGATCTATCAGACCACCTCGTATGTCTTCAACAGTGCCGAGCACGCCAAGAACCTCTTCGCTCTTGCCGAGTTTGGCAACATTTACACCCGCATTCAGAACCCCACCCAGGATGTCGCCGAGCAGCGCGTTGCTGCTCTCGAAGGTGGCACCGCTGCCCTCTTCGTTTCTTCCGGCCAGGCCGCTGAGACAATCGCCGTCTTGAACATTGCGCAGGCGGGCGACCACATCGTCTCCTCGAGCTCCATCTACGGCGGTACCTACAACCTCTTCAAGTACACGTTGGCCAAGCTCGGAATCGAGACGACCTTTGTCGAGAACCAGGATGACGCGGATGAGTGGCGTCGCGCCGTTCGCCCCAACACCAAGTTGTTCTTCGCTGAGACCATCGGTAACCCCCGCATCAACATTCTCGACATCAAGCTCGTCTCCGATGTTGCGCATGAAGCCGGCGTTCCGCTCATCGTCGACAACACGATTGCAACCCCCTACCTGATTCGTCCCTTTGAGTTCGGTGCCGACATCGTTGTGCACTCCGCCACCAAGTTCCTGGGTGGCCACGGAACGGTCATCGGCGGTGTCATCGTTGACGGTGGAAAGTTTGCTTGGTCGAAGAACGTCGAGAAGTTCCCCGGACTCACCGAACCTGACCCCTCCTACCACGGCGCCAGCTACACGACCGTTTTGGGCGACGCGATTGCGTACATCATCAAGGCGCGCGTTCAGCTTCTGCGCGACCTCGGTTCAGCTGTTGCTCCCGCCAGCGCGTGGCAGATCATCCAGGGAATCGAAACCCTGAGCCTGCGTATCGAGCGCCACGTCGAGAACGCTTCGGCTGTCGCCGCTTGGCTTGAAAATCACCCCCAGGTTGCTTCAGTCAACTACGCCTCGCTGCCGTCCAGCCCATGGAACACGGCCGCAAACCGCTACGCCCCCAAGGGCGTTGGCGCAGTGCTATCTTTCGAGCTCAAGGGTGGCGTGGAAGCCGGCAAGGCATTCGTCGACAACCTCACGCTGTTTAGTCACCTTGCCAACATCGGTGATGTTCGTAGCCTTGTGATTCACCCCGCTTCGACCACACACTCGCAGCTCAGCCCCGAGCAGCAGCTCACCTCGGGCGTCACTCCTGGGCTCGTTCGCCTCTCTGTCGGCATCGAGAACATCGACGACATCAAGGCCGACCTCGAGACCGGCCTGGCCGCTGCTGGGGCGGTAGCCTAAGCCGCGCATCAGAGCCGCGCATGTAGGACGGCAACTGAGCCAACAATTACCGGTGGGTGCACATCCTTCGTGGATGATGCGCTCACCGGTACTTTTTTATCCATAACCTCCGGGTGATTCTTCTCCACCGCGTTGCCGACCGCTAGCCTGAAAGCACCACAACGTGAGGGGCGCCATGTCAGAGAAACTCGTCACCACCGAACTTTTTGATCACATTCTGCACATCACACTGAACCGCCCAGAGAAACTCAACGCTGCGAACCGCCAACTTCTCGCCGAACTCAGCGCGGCCTTTGGCGAGATAGACGATAACCCCCAAATTCGGGTGGCGGTTGTCTCCTCGGCTGGGCCGCACTTCACGGCCGGGCTCGATCTGGGGGATATTTTTGGCGGAGGCGCCGCTTCCGAGTCGACCGCCGGTCTGAAGATTATTCCCGAGGGTGGCACAGATCCGTGGGGAGTTCAGACTGCGCCGGTCAGAAAACCCGTTGTTGTTGCCGTGAGCGGCATCTGTTTCACGCTTGGTGTGGAATTGATTCTTGCCGCCGATATTGCGGTAGCTGATGAGACCACGACGTTTGGCCAGATTGAAGTTTCCCGCGGAATCCTTCCCTTTGGTGGTGCCACCACCCGTTTCTCTGCACGCGTTGGCTGGGGAAATGCCATGCGTTGGCTTTTGACCGGGGACACCTTTGACGCTGCCGAGGCCCACCGCATGGGGCTCGTGCAGGAACTCGTGCCTGCCGGAGAACACGTCGAGCGTGCCCTCAAGATTGCCCGTTCCATCGCCGCACAGGCGCCCCTTGCCGTGCAGGCAACGCTTGCCAACGCTCGTCTGGCGGCTCGCGCAACGGAAGCCCCCGCGCTGGGCCAACTCAATGAGACTCTTGCCGGCCTTTCCCGGACCAAGGACTTTGCTGCCGGAATGGAAGCTTTTGCAACGCGCACGACCCCCACTTTCGAGGGCCATTAGCGCTCAAGATTGTGGGCCGCTAGTGCTCACATGCCTGGCCCTGCCATAGGCTTGAGGA
>JBLHYZ010000067.1:0-5667 GCA_047631115.1 Alpinimonas sp.
CCAGTCGGGAAATTTCGCGATGTAAGCATCGATTTCTTCGCTGGGGCTCATGACTTGTACTTTAGTGGCGGCCGAAAGGGCGCCACACGACGAGGTCTGTCTGGCGGCGAGCGCGTGTTCCGGCACGCAGCGACTGAACCTCGCCCTCGGCGCCCGCGGCAAAGACACGGCGACCGGGCTGCGCCAAGAGCGCATCAGCTAAGGCAATTTCTAACTCTCGCACGCGTTTGCGAAGATTATCCGCTTGGTTCTCAAGATCCAGAACGCGGGAGATTCCCTCGAGGCTGACACCCTCAGAACTGAGCTGAGCGACCTCGCGGAGTTGGGCAACATCGCGCATCGAGTAGCGGCGGCTGTGGCCTGCGGTGCGCTGCGGGCACACCAAACCAAGTCGGTCATATTGCCGCAGGGTTTGAGCGTGCATCCCTGCAAGCTCGGCCGCCATCGAGATGGTGAAGATGGGCTGGAGTTCATCCATCGTCATTCTCCTTCTCTCGGTGTTGGCCGCCCGACACGCATCAGCTGGTGGCGAAAAACGGCTTGGAGTGAGCCTAGCGGCGAGCCTTGGCTAGCATGTCGGCACGGGGGTTTTCGGTCGGAACCAAAGCGGCAAATTTTTCCAACGCCTCGCGAGCGTCCGCGTCAAGATGCGACGGAACGGCGACCTGAACAACGGCGAGCAAGTCGCCGTCACCCTTGGCCGTCTTGATGCCGCGACCCTTAACGCGCAGAACGCGGCCGCTCGGGGTACCGGGGGCCACTTTGAGCTTCACCTGTTCGCCGTCGACGGTGGGAACCTCAATCGTGGCGCCCAACGCTGCCTCCACAAAAGTGACGGGAACAAAGACGCGCAAGTTGAGGCCTTCGCGCTCAAAAACAGCGTGTTTACTCACTGTCACGGTGAGAACGATGTCGCCGGGCTCTCCGCCGTCCTGGCTGGGATAGCCCTTGCCGCGCAGGCGAATCTTTTGGTTGTCGGCCACACCCGCAGGAATTTTCACCTTGACGGTTCGGCCTTCGCCGGTTTGAAGTGTCATGGTTTCACCGTGAACGGCTTCCATGAAATCAACGGTTACCACGGAGACCAGGTCTTGACCCTTGGAGGGGCCGCCAAATCCTTGGAATCCACCGGATGAGCGACCGAAGTTGCTCTGTCCGCGCCCACCGCGGCCAAAGAGGCCGCCAAACGGGTCGTCGAACCCGCCCTGTTGGAAGCTGTAGTTTTGGCCCCGCCCACCGGGCTGGCCGCCACCGAACATGCCACTGAAGGCATCGTTGAATCCGCCCTGCTGGCCTTGGCCGCCAGCGGTGAAGCGGGCTCCACCGCCCATGGCGCGAACCTGGTCGTATTCCTTGCGCTGCGCTGCATCCGAGAGCACCGAGTACGCCTCGCTGATCTCCTTGAACTTGGCTTCGGCGCCGGCATTGCCAGAGTTCGAGTCGGGGTGATACTTGCGGGCAAGTTTGCGATAGACCTTTTTTAGCTCCTCCGCAGACACGTCCTTTGAGACGCCGAGAGTCTTATAAAAGTCTTTATCGAACCAATCTTGACTGGCCATCAGCGCCTCCCCTCCATGAAATATTTGGTCACAAAGATTACCGTTCTCTTGTGCGACTGCCCGCTAGGAAGCGGGAACCGCTACGACAACTTTGGCCACACGAACCTGGGTGCTGCCCATTAGGTAGCCCGTCTCCACGACATCGAGCACGGTTTCAACCGTGACATCAGGAGACGGTTGCTGAACAACAGCCTCGTGCAGGTTGGGATCAAAGAGATCCCCGGCGACACCGTAAGGCGTGAGCCCCAGGCGTTCGATGACGGAACGCAGCTTGCTGGCAATCGCCAACAGTGGAGAACCCTCAACGAGATCGCCGTGCTTTTCGGCACGCGCAATGTCATCCAGCACGGGAAGAAGTGCTTTGACAGTGTCACCCACGGCGCGCTCGCGTTCTAGCTCGCGGTTCGCTTCGGTGCGCTTGCGGTAGTTCGCGTATTCGGCGGCCACACGCTGCAAATCTGCAAGACGCTCGGCGGCGAGATCTTCGCCCGCCGCGTCAAGAAAAGACATATCGGCATCGCTCATAGACGTCTCTACATCGGCGTCTTGGTAAGACACGCCTTCTGCCGGGGCGTCGTAGGCGGGGTCTTCGGCAAAGTCCTCAGAAGAGGAACCCCCGTCAAGGGGCTCCTCTTCTGGAGTGCGGTCTTTCGCCATCGTTACTTGGCTTCCTTGTCTGCGTCTGCCTCTGCCGGCTCGTCGTCCTCAACGACCTCTGCGTCAACAACATCCTCATCGGATGGCTGCTCGCCTTCGGGCGTCGAAGCGTCAGCCTGGGCCGTGGCGTAGATTGCCTCGCCGAGCTTGCCCTGGCTTTCTACCAGCGCGTCGTAGGCGGTCTTCACAGCGTCATCGTCGTCTCCGACAAGCGCGGTCTTCAGAGCATCAACGTCACCCTGAACGGCAGCCTTGACATCTTCAGGGAGCTTCTCGTCGTTCTCCTTGATCAATTTCTCGATCGAGTAAACGAGCTGCTCGGCACCGTTGCGGGTTTCGGCAGACTGGCGACGAGCCTTGTCTTCGGCGGCGTGCTCTTCAGCTTCGCGAACCATGCGCTCGATGTCTTCCTTGGGAAGCGACGAACCGCCGGTGATGGTCATCGACTGTTCCTTGCCAGTGCCCTTGTCCTTTGCAGAGACGTGCACGATGCCGTTGGCGTCGATGTCGAAGGTGACCTCAACCTGAGGAACACCGCGAGGTGCTGGTGCGATGCCACTGAGCTCGAAGTTTCCCAGCGACTTGTTGTCGCGCGTGAATTCACGCTCACCCTGGAATACCTGAATCGATACCGAGGGCTGGTTGTCATCAGCGGTCGTGAAGGTCTCACTGCGCTTGGTGGGAATAGCCGTGTTGCGCTCAATGAGTCGCGTCATCATTCCGCCCTTGGTCTCGATTCCGAGGCTCAAAGGGGTGACATCGATGAGCAAGACGTCCTTGCGCTCTCCGCGGAGAACACCAGCCTGAAGTGCAGCACCAACGGCGACGACCTCATCGGGGTTAACACCCTTGTTGGGCTCACGGCCATTGGTCAGGCTCTTGACGAGCTCGACAACGGCGGGCATACGTGTTGAGCCACCAACGAGAACCACGTGGGCAACATCGTCGACCTTGACGCCGGCTTCGCGAATGACATCCTCGAAGGGCTTCTTGGTGCGAGCGACGAGGTCTGCCGTGAGTGATTCGAACTGAGCGCGCGTAAGCGTCTCATCGAGGTTGGCGGGGCCATTCTCGGTAAGCGAGAGGTAGGGAAGCTGGATGTTTGTCGTCATTGCCGAAGACAGTTCCTTCTTGGCCTGCTCGGACGCTTCTTTCAGACGCTGCAGGGCAATCTTGTCCTTGCTGACGTCAACACCGGTGGATTCCTTGAAACGCTTGATGAGGTGATCCACGATGCGCTGATCCCAGTCATCACCACCGAGGCGGTTGTCACCGGAGGTCGAACGAACCTGGATGGTGGAGAAGTCGTCATCTTTTCCTACTTCGAGGAGCGAAACGTCGAACGTTCCACCACCGAGGTCGAAGACCAAGATGAGTTCGTCCTCTTTACCCTTATCGAGGCCGTACGCGAGTGCAGCTGCGGTGGGCTCGTTGATGATGCGCAAGACGTTGAGTCCGGCGATTTCGCCGGCATCTTTGGTGGCCTGGCGCTCAGCGTCGTTGAAGTAGGCGGGAACAGTGATGACCGCATCGGTTACGGTGTCACCCAGGTACTGCTCAGCGTCGCGCTTGAGCTTGGCCAGAATACGAGCCGAAATTTCTTGGGGGGTGTATTTTTTGTCTTCTATAGCGACGGTCCAGTCGGTACCGACGTGACGCTTGACCGAACCAATGGTGCGATCAACGTTGGTGACAGCCTGGCGCTTGGCTGGCTCGCCGACGAGTACTTCGCCGTCCTTGGTGAAGGCGACGACCGAAGGGGTCGTGCGGAAGCCTTCCGCGTTGGCGATGACGGTGGGTTCTCCACCTTCGAGGACGGCGACCACGGAGTTCGTGGTTCCGAGGTCAATGCCTACAGCACGTGACATATTTATCTCCTTGTTGTTGTCTCATTTAATATCGAGCGAATGTTGCTAGCCGGCTGTGACCGGAAAGTCTGATTGCTAAGAAGTTGAGCCTTAGTGACTCAAGTCTCGCACCTGTGGATAACTGCTGTCAAGCGCGCGCCGCAAAACTTGAGCTTTATCGACTCAAGTTTGCCTTTCGAGCTACTGCCCGCGGGGCAGAGAGTTTGATTCAGAACGGGCGCGGCAAGATCTTTGAGGTCCACAGGCCGCTCACTAGGGTGAGTGTTGCTGCCCCCGTGACCACCCAGAATGCCTGCGAATAGCCCGCCGAGTCAGCCAGTGCTCCGGCAATTGGTGCACTGATGGCCGTTCCAGCAACGATGCCGCTAGACATCAACGTCAGAACCACGGTCACCCGATCACGAGGGGCCGTGTACGACGCCACGGCGAAGATGCTCACCAAGGACGGGCCGATTCCCAACCCGATCAGACACAGAATCGGGAGAAGAGTAGAGACGGAGTGAACCATGGGAAGAAAGAGAGAACCCAGAAGCATCAGGGCGGCACCTGCTACCCAGCGCCACGGCAACCAAAACCCGCGAGGAAGCAAGGCGGTAGCAAGTGCGGTGATGGCGGACCCGACACCCATGGCTCCATATAAAAAGGCAGCGTCGGCAACGTTGCCGCGTTCGCCAGCAAAGGCCGTCACGGCGGTCAACATGGCTCCGAACACCATGCCAATGGTCAGCATGCCAAAGACGGGCACCGAGACACGGGGCGCGAAGAGGGCCATCATGGGAGTGCGAACACCTCTGGCCGTTGCCCCCGGTTTCACGCTCTCCACCGTGGGGTGGTGGGCAAAGCTGGAGACAAACACAAAAGTCATGATGGCCGCAATAATCAGTGGCCAATACTCGCCCAACAGCAGTGCGGCAGCCCCCACAGCAACGGGGCCAAAAACAAAGGCCATCTCATCGGCCATGGACTCCCAACTCATGGCCGCAGACAGGGTGCGTTCTCCGCCCAAGTCCTTCCGTTTTGCCTGCACAAGTGCGATCCAACGAGCTCGAGCCAGAGGCCCCACCTGCGGGGCGCTGAAGCCGATGAGGAAAGAGACGAGAAGAATCCAACCTAATGGGCTGTCAATCTGAACGAGTCCAACAAGCACCACCATGACGAGGCCGTTGAAGACACCGACCAACTGCATGATCAAACGTTGGCCATACCGGTCGGCAAGAGCGCCCACGAGGGGCGCGCCAATGGCAGAGCCCAATCCCAACGCACCCGAGGCTATGCCTGCCTCACCATAGGAATCTCGCGCCCAGGCGATGAGCATCGTGACACCCACCGTGAACATGGCTAGGGGAAAACGTGCCAAGAAGCCCAATGGCATGAACACAACGCCGGCGAGTTTCGGCAGGTCGCGATAGCCGCCGCGCGGGTCCGTCGGAGCGATCACATCAACCGAACGGTCACTGTCGGGCATGATGAAACCTCGTTCTCTTGGTGTTTCCGTACAGAAGAACTCTACGCGAGCACGAAATCAACGTTTGAGCAGCCGGGAGATGGCCGTGCGAACGATGCAATGTGGAGCATCGTTCCAG
>JBLHYZ010000068.1:0-5651 GCA_047631115.1 Alpinimonas sp.
TCGCCTGATTCAGGCGAGCGGTATCCGATGTCGTGGAAGAGGCGAGGGCAGGGGTCACAGCGTCGTCGTTACCGGGCTCGTCGTCTCGGTTGGGGGACTCGCAGCGCTTCCGTAGGGAGCGATGACGACCTCAACGCGTTGGAACTCTTTGAGGTCGGAGTACCCCGTGGTGGCCATGGAACGCCGCAGTGCTCCCACGAGGTTTGCGGTGCCGTCTGAGACCGCTGCTGGGCCAAAGAGGACCTCTTCAAGCGGGGCAACTTGGCCAACATGCACGCGGCTTCCGCGGGGCAGTTCGTTGTGGTGAGCTTCGTGACCCCAGTGCCAGCCACCGCCGGGGGCATCCGTGGCGCGAGCCAGCGCAGAACCGAGCATGACGGCATCAGCGCCACAGGCAATGGCCTTGACAATATCGCCGGAAGTCCCGAGGCCCCCATCGGCAATAACGTGCACGTAGCGACCACCGGACTCGTCCATGTAGTCGCGGCGAGCGCCGGCCACATCAGCAACGGAGGTGGCCATGGGAGCGTGGATGCCGAGTGTGGCGCGCGTGGTCGACGCCGCTCCTCCACCAAAACCAACAAGCACGCCGGCTGCTCCGGTGCGCATGAGGTGCAGTGCCGCCGTGTAGGTGGCAGCGCCGCCAACAATAACGGGCACATCAAGTTCGTAAATGAACTTCTTGAGGTTCAGCGACTCGGTTTCTTTAGAAACGTGCTCGGCAGAAACTGTCATGCCGCGAATCACAAAGAGATCGACGCCGGCCTTGACAACGGTCTCGTAAAATTCTTGGGTGCGCTGCGGCGAGAGAGCGGCAGCCACCGTGACGCCAGCGGCGCGAATCTCAGCGAGGCGTTCCGTGATGAGCTCGGCCTTGATGGGCTCCGCGTAGATCTCCTGCATGCGCCGCGTGGCGCGGGCGGCGGGCAGCGAACGGATTTCGGAGAGAACAGGAACAGGGTTCTCGTATCGCGTCCACAGTCCCTCCAAGTTGAGAACGCCCACGCCACCGAGCTTGCCCATGGCAATGGCGGTATCAGGCGAAACCACCGAGTCCATCGGGGCGGCCAAAATAGGGATCTCAAACTGGTAGGCATCGATACCCCAGGCGACAGAAACGTCACGAGGGTCACGGGTGCGACGGCTGGGGACCACGGCAATATCGTCGAAAGCGAAGGCGCGGCGAGCGCGTTTAGAGCGGCCAATCTCAAGTTCAGTCACGGTATTTCCCTCGCTCTATCGTCGGTAGTTGGGTGCTTCGACGACCATCTGGATGTCGTGCGGATGAGATTCTTTGAGGCCTGCCGGGGTGATCCGCACGAACTTTCCGTTTGCCTTCAACTCGGCGATGGATCGCGCCCCCACGTAGAACATTGACTGGCGCAGGCCTCCCACGAGTTGGTGGGCGACGGCCGACAATGGCCCGCGATAAGCGACGCGACCCTCAATGCCTTCGGCAATGAGCATGTCGTCGCTGGGAACATCCGACTGAAAATAGCGGTCTTTGGAGTACGAGGTGCGCTCGCCGCGTGTCTGCAGTGCCCCGAGGGAACCCATGCCACGGTAGGCCTTGAACTGCTTGCCGCCATCGAAGACGAGGTCTCCAGGGCTTTCATCACAACCCGCAAAGAGTGAGCCCAGCATGACGGTGTCGGCACCGGCCACGAGAGCCTTGGCGATGTCACCGGAGTGCTGAAGTCCACCGTCGGCGATGAGGGGAACACCGGCAGGACCCGCAGCCTTCGAGGCCTCGTAGATGGCGGTGATCTGGGGAACCCCCACACCAGCTACGACACGGGTCGTGCAGATGGAGCCAGGGCCCACGCCCACCTTGATGGCGTCAGCCCCCGCGTCAATGAGCGCCTGAGCTCCGGCACGCGTCGCGATGTTTCCGCCGATGACATCAATGTGGGCAAACGTTTCATCAGCCTTGATACGGCGAATGATCTCCAACACTCCGGCACTGTCGCCGTTGGCCGTGTCAACCACCAAAACATCGACCCCGGCGTCGCGAAGGGCGATGGCACGATCCCACGCATCGCCAAAGAAACCAATGGCCGCACCGACGCGCAAACGTCCCGCGTCATCTTTGGTGGCGTTGGGGTACTTGTCACTCTTGACAAAGTCTTTAGTCGTGATGAGACCGGTCAACTCACCATCAGCGTTCACAATGGGAAGTTTCTCGATCTTGTTGACAGCCAGCAACGCAATTGCGTCTTCGCGGGAGACGCCAACGGGAGCGGTGATGAGAGGCATGACCGTCATCACGTCCCGAACCAGCAATGTGCGCTTTTCAGTGTCACTCAAAAAACGCATGTCACGGTTGGTGATAATTCCGAGCAGGATTCCGTGGATGTCTATGACGGGAACTCCGCTGACTCGAAATTGCCCGCAGAGCGCATCGACTTGGGCCACCGTGGCATCGGGGCTGGTGGTCACAGGATTCGTAATCATGCCCGACTCGCTGCGCTTAACTTTGTCAACCTGATCGGCTTGATCAGCGATCGAAAGATTGCGGTGCAGGATGCCCATTCCGCCTTGACGGGCGATGGCGATAGCCATGCGAGCCTCGGTGACGGTGTCCATCGCGCTGGAAATCAGGGGCTTGGAGACACTTATCCGGCGAGTGAAGCGGCTCGCCGTGTCAGCCTCGCTGGGGATAACATCGGTGTGCCCCGGAAGAAGCAGCACGTCGTCGTAAGTGAGGCCGATGAATCCGAAGGGATCGGGCTGATCCATTTTTCCCCCTTTTGAGGTTGAGCGGTAAAAATAATTTCCGCTCAACGCCCAGTATTCTTGGGTTTTCGCGGTAACCCAATCTTAAGCCAAGTAGCGCCAAGTGTTTCCCCCCGGGTAGAGTTCGGCAACTGATATTTTTATGCTCTGAGGAAATATTTCAGACACAAATTTTACGTATCCTTACTCAACGGCGAGTGAAATCTGTTAGAACCCAAGGAGATGCATGCGTTTCACACAATCCTCGGTGCCCAGCGTTGGAGGTGCGCTGGCTCACAAAGCCTCTGCGCTCAGCCGACAACAGCGCCGCCGCACTGCGATCCTCAGCTTCCTTTTTGCTGCGGCCGTCGTTTTTCTCTCCCTCGCGGGTGGGACAACCACGTCCGCACAGGCGGACGAAGTAGGAGCCGAATACAGCTTCACCTTCAGTGGGAACGTCAAAGAGACGGGCACTGCCCTTGAAGGCGTGCGCATCACGGTTTCGGGCAACGGCTACGAAGCAGAGACGGTCACCGACGCCCAAGGACAATGGAGAATTGGCGTACCTGAGAAGGCGACGTACACCATTACTTTGGACGAAAGCACCCTTCCCGCCGGCGTCATCGTCGCCGAAGGCACTCCCACCGTCGACGCAGAATTCGGTCTCTCCGGCGACAAGAGCGTCAACTTCTTCCTGGGCGCAGGCGAACGAGTCGTTGTAAGTTTCTCGGATCAGCTGATCTCGCGATTCTTTGACGGAATCAACTTTGGATTGATGCTGGCCCTCGCCGCGATTGGCGTCTCGCTCGTCTTTGGGACCACCGGTCTTTCCAACTTTTCCCAAGCTGAGATGGTCACCTTTGGCGCTCTGGCCGCGCTGTTCTTTTCGACGGCGGTCGGGCTCTCCATCTGGATTGCACTCCCCCTAGCGGTCGTCGCCAGCGGTGCGTTTGGCTGGAGCCTCGATGCAGGCCTCTGGAAACCCCTTCGCAAGAAGGGTGTCGGGCTCGTGCAAATGATGATTGTCAGCATCGGGCTCTCATTGACCTTGCGCTACGTTTATCTTTTTTTCGTTGGTGGTGGCACGGTTCAGCTGGAAGGTGTCGGTGGCGATGAAATACCCATATTTGGGCCGGTAAGCCTGGCCGTGAGCGACATCGTAAGCATGATCATCTCCATACTGGCGCTCGCCGGTGTGGGCTGGTGGCTCCTGCGCACTCGCGTCGGAAAAGCAACACGGGCCATCAGTGACAACCCCTCGTTGGCTGCCGCTTCGGGAATCGATGTCGACGGCGTCATCCGTATCGTCTGGATTCTCAGCGGCGCACTAGCCGGCCTAGCCGGTATCCTGTGGGCCTACTTCCGCCCGGGCATCAAGTGGGACATGGGCGGACAGATCCTTTTGCTCATTTTTGCCGCTGTCACCCTCGGCGGATTGGGCACTGCTTTCGGCGCTCTCGTTGGGTCGATCATCGTGGGCATCATGGTGGAGGTTTCAACGCTGTTCGTTCCCTCGGACTTGAAATACATCGGCGCCCTCTTAATTCTGATTTTGGTGTTGTTGGTGAGACCTCAGGGCATCCTGGGTCGCAAAGAGAGAATAGGTTAGGGCTCGCACATGGACTGGGGCGCAATTTTCTCCAACACAGCCACCTGGCTGATTTCACCGACCACCATCGCTTATGCGCTGGCCGCTGTCGGTCTCTCCGTTCACTTTGGTTTCGCTGGGCTCCTGAACTTCGGCATGGCCGGATTCATGGCTCTCGGCGCTTACGGCTACGCCATCTCGATACTTAGCTTTGGATTCCCCTGGTGGGCTGGTGTCCTGGTGGGCTGTGCGGCCTCAGTTGTCTTTGCGGTCATCTTGGGTATTCCCACCCTGAGGCTCCGAGCCGACTATCTGGCCATCGTGACCATCGCCGCCGCAGAAATTGTGCGGCTACTGTTCACGACGCAGCTCTTTGACAAGTGGACCAACTCGGCTGACGGCCTCGGTGGTTACCACGCAAGTTTCCGCGACGCGAACCCCCTCCCCGAGGGCCAGTACGGCTTTGGACCGTGGGTGTATAACGCCACCGACTGGTGGATCCGCATCGTCGGAATCTTGTTCTTAGCCATTGCTGTCTTCGTTGTCTGGTCGCTCATGCGCAGCCCCTGGGGACGCGCACTTCGTGGGATCCGTGAAGATGAAGATGCCGTTCGAGCACTGGGCAAGAACGTCTTCGCCTACAAGATGCAGGCCCTCATCATCGGTGGCATCTTTGGCGCTCTCGGTGGCATCGTCTTTGCTCTCCCCTCCGCGGTTGTGCCTGGCTCCTATGTCACAAGCCTCACGTTCTTCATCTGGACGATTGTGTTGCTGGGTGGCGCGGCCACGGTCTTCGGACCGGTTATTGGCGCGGTCATTTTCTGGGTCATCATGGCATTCCTCGACAACGTGATTCCCATTCTCGCGGCTGAGGGAATTCTCCCCATTACGAACATCCAGGCAGGAGTCCTGCGGTTCATTTTCGTGGGGGTTGCCCTCATGTTGATCGTGATCTTCCGTCCGCAAGGAATCTTCGGTAACAAGAAGGAGCTGACCTTTGTCAAGTGACCAGCCGACCACAAACACCACGCCGATCAAGACCACCGGGTTGCACGTCGGTGACATCGTGCCCGGAGTGGCCAAAGTAGACCCTATTATCATCGCCGATGGTGTGACTCGAAAGTTTGGCGGCCTGACCGCTGTCAACGTGCAGCATCTCGAGATTCCCCGCGGCGCGATCACCGCGCTCATCGGCCCTAACGGTGCCGGCAAAACTACCCTATTCAATCTGTTGACCGGATTCGACAAGCCTGACACCGGCGCGTGGACGTTCGATGGAAAATCGATGAGTGGGGTTCCTGCCTGGCGCGCCGCTAAACGGGGTCAGGTTCGTACGTTCCAGCTAACA
>JBLHYZ010000069.1:0-5620 GCA_047631115.1 Alpinimonas sp.
GGCATCGAATCGTGGTACAGCCACAACCGTATTTGCGCCGGCCAAAACTGGCGCAATGACAGAAACCAAGCCCAATAACGAACCGGATGCCTGCGGCGCGATGACCGCAACAACACCAGTGGGTTCGGGCACCGAGAGGTTAAAGTAGGGGCCCGAAACGGGGTTGGCGTTGCCAGCAACCTGCGCGTATTTGTCGGCCCATCCTGCATACCAAACCCACAGATCGATGGCGTCATCTACCTGCTTGGCGGCAGCAGCAGCTGTTGCTCCCTCAACAGAAGCAATCTCCTCGATGAACTGAGCGCGACGACCTTCAAGCACCTCGGCGATGCGGTAAAGCACCTGACCGCGGTTGTACGCGGTGGCGCCCGACCATCCAGAAAGCGCAGAGCGCGCCGCTACAACAGAGTCGCGCAGGTCCTTGCGTGAGGCGAGGGCAGCGTTGGCCACAAAATCTCCCTTGGTTGACAGAATTTCATAGACACGGCCCGATTCACTGCGCGGAAACTTGCCGCCAATGAAGAGCTTGTAGGTTTTTGGAACGGAAAGACGGCTCATCGCACGCCCCCTTCGAGGTAAGCGGAGAGTCCTTGGATTCCGCCTTCGCGGCCGTATCCCGATTCCTTATAGCCACCAAAGGGGCTTGCGGGATCAAACTTATTGAACGTATTGGCCCAGATGACACCGGCACGGAGCTTGTCGGCCACGGCCAGAATGCGGCTACCCTTGTCGCTCCAAATACCCGCGGAGAGACCGTAGGGCGTGTTGTTCGCCTTGGCAATGGCTTCTGCAGGCGTGCGGAACGTCAGGATTGACAGCACGGGTCCGAAGATTTCATCGCGAGCAACCGTGTTGCTGGTTTGAACTCCCGTGAATAGCGTTGGCGCGAACCAGAAGCCCTTTTCAGGGATGTCGCACGCAGCACTCCAGCGCTCTCCACCTTCAGCTTCACCCTTTGCTACCAAAGCTGTGATGCGGTCCAACTGAACCTTGGAGTTGATGGCACCAATATCGGTGTTCTTATCGAGCGGATCTCCGAGGCGCAGGGTCATCAGACGCGTCTTGAGGCGATCCACAACTTCATCATGAATGTTCTCCTGCACCAAGAGGCGGCTACCAGCGCAGCACACCTGTCCCTGGTTGAAGAAGATGCCCGAGATAATTCCTTCAACAGCTTGGTCGAGGGGCGCGTCATCGAAAACGATATTCGCGCCCTTGCCTCCCAGCTCAAGCGTGAGCTTCTTGCCGGTTCCAGCAACGGTGCGCGCAATGCCGCGGCCCACTGCCGTGGAGCCGGTGAAGGCGATCTTGTTGATATCAGGATGTTCCACAATGGCCCGCCCCGTGGCGCCCGCGCCCGTGACGATGTTGACCACACCCGCTGGCAGGTCGGCTTGCTGGCAAATCTCGGCGAAGAGCATCGCGGTGAGGGGGGTCGTCTCGGCGGGCTTCAGCACGACGGTGTTGCCCGCAGCTAGAGCCGGAGCGATCTTCCACGCGAGCATCAGCAGCGGAAAGTTCCACGGGATGATCTGACCAGCGACACCGAGAGCACGAGGGTTGGCTCCCATACCGGCGTAATCGAGTTTGTCAGCCCATCCGGCGTAGTAGAAGAACCAGGCTGCGGCTAACGGGATATCCGCGTCGCGGGTCTCCTTGATGGGCTTGCCGTTATCGAGTGTCTCAGCAACAGCCAGCTCACGAGTGCGCTCTTGAATTAAACGGGCGATGCGGAAGAGGTACTTGCCGCGGTCGGCGCCGGAAAGCTTTGACCACACGGTGTCGTACGCCTTGCGGGCGCTGGCAACGGCGCGATTCACATCTTCGTCGGTACCGGTAGAAAACGACGCGATGTGGTTCTCCGTCGAGGGAGAGATGCTCGCAAAAGACTCACCGGAGCCCTCCACAAACTCACCACCAATAAAGTGACCGTAATTTTCGCGCAGTTTGAGAACGCCGGTGGACTCTGGCGCGGGGGCATATTCCAAGAATGACATGTTTCTGTCCTAATCGATCGTCACGTAGTCGGGACCCGAGTAATGGCCCGTTGAAAGCTTCTGGCGTTGGAGCAAAACATCGTTGAGAAGGCTCGATGCCCCAAAGCGGAAGAGGTGCGGCGTAAGCCATTCCTCGCCCACCGTCTCCGAGACGGTGACCAAATACTTGATGGCGTCTTTAGAGGTGCGAATACCGCCGGCGGGCTTGACGCCGATCTTTTGGCCCGTTTGGCCGTGCCAGTCGCGCACTGCCTCCAACATCAGGAGGGTGACGGGGAGGGTAGCCGCCGGAGCAACCTTGCCCGTGGATGTCTTGATGAAGTCGCCACCGGCCAGCATGGCCAACCACGATGCCCTGCGAATGTTGTCATAAGTGTTCAGCTCGCCCGTCTCCAGGATGACCTTGAGGTGAGCTGAGGTGCCGTCCGCCCGCACGCACGCCTCCTTGACAGCCTTGATCTCGTCAAAGACAAGACCCAATCGGCCAGAGAGAAAAGCGCCACGGTCGATGACCATGTCGATTTCGTCGGCACCCGCAGCGACAGCGTCGCGAGTATCGGCAAGTTTGATGGCACGCGAGGAACGGCCACTGGGAAAGGCGGTGGCTACGGCTGCCACACTGATGAGCCCTGCATCCGGGTCTCCATGCAGCGAGCCCAGCGCCTCAACGGCGTGGCCAACCATGTCACCATAAACGCAGAGGGCGGCTACACGGGGGGTTGTCACATCACTGGGGTCGGGAAGCATGCCCTTCGCCGCCAACGACTTTACTTTGCCGGGAGTATCACCACCCTCGAGGGTAGTGAGGTCAATCAACGTAATGATCTTGTCGATAGCCCAGGCCTTGGATGACGTCTTGATGCTGCGGGTTCCAAGATCGGCCGCACGCGCTTCAAGACCCACGGCGTCAACACCGGGAAGTCCGTTGAGAAAGGCCTTGAGGCTCGTTTCGGAAAAATCTGTGCCCAACATCGTTTGGGCGTGGTCGATAGACGCGGTACTCATTGGTCTCCTCCTGCTAATAGGGCCAACGCGGTTTGCTCGTCGGTGACTAATACGGTGCACAGGCCACTCGCAGCGACAGCCGCGGCGATTGCCTGCTTGGATGCTCCGGCAATGACCGCGATGCTAATGGCGGCTTTGCGAAGCTGTTCGTGTTCAATTCCCAGGGTGCGGGCATCCAGTGCGGGATCGACAATCTTGCCGTTGGCATCAATGAACCTGCCGACAACATCACCGACCGCTCCGTGAGCAATCAGGCGGCTCAGGTCAGCTGGCGATATATAGCCACTTTCTAGGAGCACCGAAGTGTCATCCGCCGGGCCAGCACTGAACAAGAAGACGTTGGCCGAAGCCGCCAGGTCAAGAACGCCGGCGATGGTGCGATCGTCTTGAATAAGTCCCCGCGTCTCGGCTCGTTCCAAGATGGCAGGAGTGGGAAGCAAGGTAATGCTGCCGCCAGATTTTTGAGCCATCGTCATGGCTGTCTGGCTCGCATTCTCTGAGCGAGAGGTGAGGCTCACCCCTCCATTAATTTGAACGATTTGGGTACTGTCAGCCCACCCTTGCGGAAGGGCCTCTGCAATGCGATCGAGAGTCCGACCCCAGCTCAATCCCAGCGTGCGGGGTGTGGGCCTCAAAAGCGAAAGGTATGTCGCGGCAGCGGCGGCAACGCGCTCTTGAACCTCGTCATAGCCGTCACCACGGGTAGCTGGAACAACAACAGCCTCGGCAAGCCCGAAGCGCTCGCGGAGTTTCTGCTCAAGAGCATTTTGGCGCGCACGTGGATGAACGATGGTGATGCGAACGATTCCAGCATCACGGGCTGCGGTAAGAAGCCGACCGACTTTCCAGCGGGAAATTCCAAGTTCGACACCGATGTCGTCCTGGGTCATCGATGAGTTGTAATACAACTCTGATGCCCGCACCGCGAGGGTGAGATCGTCATCAAACATGGGGCCTCCAGAACAAAGGGTGTGTCTGTGAAGGTTAGGCGCTTTTACTCTAAATAGCAACATCTGCGCGAAGAGATGCGCAGATGAGCAGCTGAGCAGCTGAGCAGCTGAGGTGCTGGGGTGCCTAAGAACTCAAGACCTCAAGGGCTCGGGAGCTCAGAACCTATCCTGCTGGCGTCTGATTGTCCGGGGCCACCTCCTCGGGAAGCGGCGGCGCGGGACTCCCCACTTGAGTTCCGTCAACCATGACGTTTTTGCGCATGATGAACCCTGCGACAGCGCCGACGAGCGCGGTTCCCATCATCATGAACAGCATGGGCGCCCAACTGGGGGTGGCGGCATGAATCAGACCCACTGCGAGGGGGCCAAGGGCTCCGATCGCATAGCCCACCCCCTGGGACATGCCGCTCAGCGCCACCGATCCCTCTTGGGTTCTGGTGCGAAGGTTGATCAGAACAAGACAGACGGGGAAAAGTAAAGGCCCGAGTCCCAGCAAGGCCACCCAGAGCAGTGTGGCCGTGTCGGGAATGACCAACAAACCAGTGGCTCCAATCAGCAAAGCCACCGAGGAGAGATAGAAGAGAAAACTCACGTTCTTGAGTCGCGCCACAAGCATCGGGGCAAACAACGCCGGGGCCAGCCCTAAAAGAACATACAGGGCCAGCGACGAACCCGCCTCGGCGGCGGTCATGCCCACTTGGTCCCGCAGCAGCGACGGTAGCCACGCAAAAGACGTGTAAGCGTTGACGCTGGCAATTGCAAAGCCCAACATGATTGCCCAGCTCGTCGGGGATTTCCACACAAGGCGGGTGATTCTATTTGTGTGGCGAGGCGTTGCTGGTTTGTCGACGGAGCGACGTCGCACCAGCAGGGCGGCCCAGGGGATGATCGCGACAAAGGCAACGATGGACCATGACGCTATGGAGAGCCGCCAGTTGAAGACATCGGCCAAGGGCGCCGCCAACAGCGGTGGAAACATGGTCGAGGCCACTGCCACAGAAACATACAGTGCCGACATGAAGGCTATTTTGTCGGGGAAGTATTTCTTTATGAGCGGCGGCAAGAGAACATTGCTGGCGCCAATCCCTGCCAGAGCAACAATGCTCCAGCCAAGAAAAACAGTGGTTTCCGACGAGAGCGCCCGCAGCACTTGCCCCACTCCAATGAGGAAAACACCGATCATCAGCGCCCACTCGAGTCCTACTCGGCGAGCAAACCACGGCGCCGCCAGCCCGAAGACAGAAAACGCAATGGGTGACAGCATGCCCAGAATTCCCACCGTCACGGGGGTGAAATCAACGTCTGTACTGATGAGATCCAAGATGGGCGAAACGGATGCCACGGCCGTTCGCATACTTGCGGCCACAACAACGATACCCACAAAGGCGAACGCTCGACCTGCCCAAATACGGTTGAGGTGCGGAGGTTCGGTTACGAGAGACATCTACAAAGCGAGGACTTTACGGACGTCTTGCACATCAGTATCCATCTGTTCGATCAGAGCCTCGACGCCTGCGAACGCCACCATGCCCCGGAGCCGCGCGGCAAATTCAACCACGACATCGTGACCGTAAAGATCTAGTGATGCGTCCAGCAGAAAAGCCTCGACCGTGCGCAGGTGAATTCCCTCGAACGTGGGGTTGGAGCCAACAGAGATGGCGGTCGGGT
>JBLHYZ010000070.1:0-5620 GCA_047631115.1 Alpinimonas sp.
ACCCAGATATCGCGGCCGACACAATGGCAACGGGCACGTTCACGAGAGCAAACGCAATCGTCGACACAATCCACCAGGATCCAGACCAAACTAATGAACCGCGAATGCCGAACGTGACGGCTGTTGTCGAGATGCCGGCAGACGCATCCTCGTCGATGTCTTGGATGGAGTCGTAAACGTGTTTTGCCATGCTCCACGCCATGAGCCCCACCACGGCAAACCAGCTCGGTTCAACGCCGAGCGCGAGTGGAACGAAGGCGAGAGGGAAAGCGTAGGCGGCATTACTCACTGAGTCCCAGATGGGTCGCGCCTTAAAGCGCAGCGGTCTTGCGGAGTACTGCCAGAACAAGAACATGTACGCGAGCATCCAAGCAAAGGCGGCTAGCGGAACCGTTACGGCGAAGTAAACGAGAAAAGGTAGGTTGAGGAGGACCGCTGCCCAACTGATCAAGCCCACTTCGGTAGGTTTTATTCTTGCGCCGCCGTATCCACCTTTTCGTTCATTTTCCGCATCGGTTTCTTGGTCGAATATGTCGTTGATGCCATAAATTAGCAAGTTGAACGGAAGCGTGACCCACAGGAGGATAGGAATCATCTCCCAGGACCAGAGGAACCCGGAAACCCACATCGCGACGACAGTCGTGCCGATGGTATTGATCCACAATACGGGGCGAGAAATTCCAACAAGGCGACGAATCACAGTCCGAAGTTTATCATCGGCCCGCTTTGCAAAATTGGCGCGGGCACAGCTGTCGTGACCTTCAGGAGCGGATTTTTTCGACAAAGACTCTGCCACTGGCCCTGAAGGTACGTCCGTTGCCGAGGTATGCCGGGCTTCTGCTCGAATGCGTCGTCGACGGGAGCAAATTTAGAACTGAGGATTAGGCTGACGCAAATGAATAACTTCACGTTGATCTCTTCCGTTTTCACAGTGAGCGTGATCGCTTTTGCGATGAATGGTTGTTCTGCTAGCGGGCCCACGACGTGGGAAAAAGATTCGCGCAGTATCCAGGTGTTTGCGTCATCGGACATTCTTCCGTCAACTGTCGACGCAGTCGAACGGACTTTGGATCTCGCTATGACAGCTTGGGGCAATGCGGGTCCCGTCGAATACTGGATTCTGGGTTCAAGTCAAGATGCTCAAGTCGAACTTCTCACAACATATTGCAGTGTGCGCGCTGAGAAGAGGCAAAAGGAAATGAACGATTGCCTCAGTGAAGACTCCCAGAATGAGGATTACGGATTGTCACATTATCTGAACGTTGGTGTGGATGCTCTTGAGAGTGGTAGCGCCTCAAGCGAGATGGGGCGAAACGGTTATTCCGAATGGGGCTTCCATGGTTTTACCTCTTCCTTGCCTTTGGGGCTCGAAGGCTTGCTCAATGTCTCGCCCGAGGACGATGTGAAGGGAATTTTTCATGAGTATTTTCATGCTGTGCAGCACGGGAGCTTTTCGCCGAATGTGGGCAGAGATGAAGCTGACGAGCTGATGGGGCCAATTTGGTTCGTCGAGGGTGGGGCGGAATTCATGGCTCAGACAGAACTTCAATCTGCTCTTCAACGGGGCGAAATATTGCCAAGCGGAGACAGTCCGTTTCCTTGGCCCGGCTTTGAGAATCAAATGGCAGGAATGCTCCTGAATGCAAAGACTGCGGTGACCGAGTGTCCCCGTTTGAGCGAGATCGGTTATGACGACTCGTGCAGCGGATACGCATATGACGGCGGCGCCTGGGCCCATGCTCTGCTCGCCGAAAAAGCAGGGCCGAATGCCCTGGTTGATGTCTTTTACCCGCAATTGGAAGAGCGCGGCTGGGAGGGGGCTTTTCTCGCGACCTATGGAATAACTCCCGCTGATTTTATGTTCGAGGTAGAGGCATTTTTTATCTTGAGCGATGAGGCCCACATTGAACGTTTCCCGTGGCTAGCCGGCAGTGACTTCTCTCCGCCACAACGAGAATTTGTCCCTCCGAATGATGAAATATCTGAGGGCATTATCGAGGGCCCAGTCCTGTAGCTCTCATAAAGTTGATGGCCCCGTTGTTCTGAGATTGCGACACTCGCCCTGTGCTCCTTAGGCAGTAAATTCGCTTCGGCGGAGAGAAACGTCAAAACATGCACTCCAACCCATGTGCCTCTTTTACAGGGTCCTGACGCGAAGATAATCTTCATCGATGACCTCGCCGACGAGGTATTGTTTTGTCGCGATCATGGTGAAGCCGGACTTCTCATAGAACGCATTTGCACGGACATTGAGCTGGCTGACGGTCAGCCACGCGGTCCGGATTTTTCGTTCCGCCATGCTGTTGATCCCGGTCGTGAGTAACGAGCTCGCAACTCCAGCTCCATGAAAATCGGGGTGAACGTAGAGTTTGCTCAACTCCGCGTAAGGCGATGCGAGGGCCAGGTGCTGCTGCACATCGGCATCATCGCTTGGGCGGTAGTCGACGAGTGAGAATCCAACCAATTCATCTTCAACGGTCGCAACGTTCAGACTCACATCAGAGCTCGTGGCGTAATCCAGAAACCTCTCCACTGAAAACACGTGTCGAAGATGTGCGGCGATGTTCTCGGGAGTGTGGCCAGGAGGGCACGCCAACGGAAAAGTGAGTGCCGCCAGAGTGACCAGAGTGTCGATATCTTGCTCGGCTGCCTTGCGTACCTCGGCTCGCATGTAGAAAGCCTATGGCACCTGCGAAGAGTTTCACGGTGACCACATTGCCGCCTCAAAGATGGGCATCGGCACGAGTGCGTAGGCTTGAGGGAATCCGATCACAACCTACGGGGGCTTTTTTTTAGCATGACACAGTGGCAAAACGTCGTAATTCCATTCCTGCTGGCCTTGCTGCTGGCGTTATTTTTGCTCGGCGTGCTCTGGCTCGTGGTGAGAATTCTTCGCAAACGCGTGTCATGGCTTGAGGAAATCTACCTTCAACTGCGGCCAAAACTCACTTTTTTCGCCATCGTGCTCTCCGTAAACGTCAGCGTTCTGATCGAGGCCCAACCGGATGTCCTGTGGTGGGTAGCTACAACGCGCATCCTCGTCATCGTCTTGATTCTGAATGGCGCATGGCTCTTACACGCGGTTGTGAGTTTTCTCGTGACCCGCTACATTCGCAGGTTTGAGGCTGGAAGCCTTGGGAATTCCCAAAGTCGGCGCATCACAACTCAACTAAAAATAGTGAGCCGGTTAGTGAGCGCTACCATCTGGGTGATAGCGGTGGGGCTCGCCTTGTTTACCTTTCCTGAAGTACGGGCACTCGGCGCTGGACTGATGGCATCCGCCGGTATCGCAAGTCTCTTACTTGGCTTCGCGGCGCAGTCCGTTTTAGGCAACCTCGTCTCGGGCGTGCAGCTCGCTTTCAGCAATGCCATCAGCGTGGGCGATGTCGTTGTCGTTGACGGCGAGTGGGGAAAAATTGGCGAGTTCACCCTTTCTTATGTAGTTGTTGACATTTGGGACGGCCGCACCCTTGTCGTGCCGTCCACATATTTCACGAGCAACCCCATAGAGGCGTGGACACGCAATACGGCGCAGATTCTTGCCACCGTGGAACTCGATGTGGATTGGCAGATCCAGATCGGTGCGGTCCGCGACGAGTTCGCCACACTCTTGGCAACGACAGATTTGTGGGACGGCCGGGCATCAAACGTTGTGATGACCGATGCAACGGGCGGCTTCATTCGGTTGCGACTTCTCGCGTCAGCATCGAATTCCGACAACCAATGGGATCTTCGTTGCCTGGTGAGGGAGCACATGGTCACCTGGATCGGGCAGACGTTCCCAGAGTCCTTGCCGCAGTCGCGGATGACCCTCAAAGCACCTTCTTCGTTGCTGGAATGACCCTTTGCTATTGCCAAGAAAGGAGCCTTGATGGAAAATACTGTTGAACGACCCAGCAGGCAGAGCGCGCACCTGGCGCGGCAACGAAAGTTGTTTATCACTGCTGCCCAACACACTCTGGCGGAGTCGGGACTCACGGCAACGATTGAAGAATTTGCTGCCACCGCGGGGGTGACAGTAGCCACGCTGTACAACCACTTTCCCACGAAAGAAACCCTGATTCGAATTGCATTCACGGAGGCGCAACAAGAGTGGGAAAAATGGATGGTTGCCACGGTATCCGGGCTTGAAGACCCGGCAGAGCGACTTGTTTGTTCCTTTCGATTGTTTCTGAGAATTCCCACCACCCACGTTGAATTCGCGAGACTTGCGGCGGTCGCTGCAATGGCAGGGTCGCCGATGAACATGGCTTCGGGCCACAACGCCATCCTTGAGATTGAAGAACTCAACAGGCTAAAAAACCGGGTACTGGCGTTACCCATGAAAAGAGTTCAAAGTTTTTTTGCGGCGATCGCGGCCGAGTTGCAGCAACAGGGACTTGCCGTGGACGTTCTGGCTGCGGACTTTGTCATTGAGTTACTTTTGCCGATTCTGGGCTTCTCTGAAAAGGACGCCCATGATCTTGTGGGCAAAGCGTTACCAGCGCTTTGAGCAGATTTTTTCGCGGTTCCGTCGCGAGCCACGTCACGATTCCACGAATACAGCACCCGGTTATCTGGCTGACGGCGAGTCTCATTTGCGTTGTTGTGATTGGGCTGTGGGGCGTAATTTTTCCCGATGCGCGGGCATCGCAGAGCAGCATCAACGGCTTCCTGCGAGGGCACGGCAATCAAGCGCTTGATCTCGTTGCCCAGGTAATCGACAAAATATTCTCGCCAACATATGCGACTCTCCTCACCATCGCGTTGGCGTTATTGATCGGGTTAATGCGCCGATCGGTCGTTATGGCGGCTGGCTTCGCCCTCGCCGTTCTGCTGACCTGGATGCCTGTGCAGATATTTAAGATTCTCTTTCACCTGAGCCGCCCCGACGGGACTGACGTTTTGGGTTCGCTCGTGACGGTCGACCCCAACTCAAGCTTTCCCAGCGGGCACGTTGGTTTTGCCATTGGGCTGAGCTATGCGCTTTTTATTTTCATGCGGCCAAGCGGGAGGAAAAGCATTGTTGCTGGGGCGCTCGGGGCGCTCGGGGCGCTCGGGGCGCTCGTTGTTCTCGTGGCCTATACGCGCCTCTATGCCGGAATGCACTATCTCTCCGACACGGTCGGGGCTGTTTTCGCGTGTGCGACGGGAATCGTCATTTTCACAATGATTTGGCCACCGGTACAGCGTTACGTGGCAAGAAGCGCCATCGGTTGATTGTGAATTATCGTGGCGCACACTCGGGCATGAGGGTGGAGAATTCTTATCTATTGTGAAGATTTCGTGAGGCGAAAGGCAGGGATAGCGATATGACCGAACCGGTCGCTGTTGACCCCGCACCTTTTCCCTTTGCTCGGGGTCAACGGCTGCAGCGCAGCGAGGCACACTTTCTCCTTGGGGGTAATCCGCGGGCTGGAATTGCTAACTGTGCGGACGAACCTTTTGTGCTGCTGTTCTCAGATCCGGGTTTAGGCGAACCCTTTGGCTACCACGTGCACGAGGGTCTTAGACCGGATGGGGTCTACCAATTCTCAGGGGAAGGCAAACGTGGTCCCCAGCAATGGGTTCGCGGGAATTTTGCCTTAGGGGAGGCGGCAAACCGCAAGAAGTCACTGCACCTTTTTCTTCCCGAGAATCG
>JBLHYZ010000071.1:0-5580 GCA_047631115.1 Alpinimonas sp.
TGAAATTAGGTGAAGAGATCGTGGCCGGCCAAACCGCTGAGATCGCGCAGATGAAAACGATGCTGGGAAATTAGGCTATTCCGATGACAACGACAACATTTCTTGTGACGGGCATGACCTGTCAACACTGCATCAATGCCGTAACCACAGAGATCAGTGGGGTCCCGGCGGTGACGAGCGTTCGTGTCGACCTGGAATCCGGCAATGTCACCGTTGAGAGTGACGGCGTGCTTGAGGCGGAGCCAATTCTCGAGGCGATTGTCGCCGCGGGATACTCCGGTCAGGCAGTCTAGCTAACGGGCTTGGTGGCGCTGTGGCGTCTAGTGCGCTGCGCCGCTGCCAAGCTCCAGCATCACGACGCCAGCGATGATGAGTCCAATTCCCACGAATCCGATTGTTGAGATCTGCTCTTTGAACAGCACAATGCCGGCAATCGCAACGAGAGCCGTTCCCGCGCCCGCCCAAATCGCATAGGCCACAGAAACGCTCAAACCTTTGTTGAGGCCAATGCCCAGCAACAGGAAGGAACCGAGATAACCGACAACCACCACGGCTGACGGGATGAACTTAGAGAAACCCTCGCTGAGCTTCAGCGCAACGGTGCCGACAACTTCGAGAATTATCGCGCCGACCAGGAAGAGATAGATCATGCCTCAAGCATGGCAGTTGTCCATCGGTTTGTTGGCTCGTCTTTACTTCGTACCGTGAATGCGGCGACCGAGCTCATGGGCCGCGTGCGTGAGCGCTGGCAAGAGCGTGACCACGGCTAACTGCAGCGCATGAGTAGTCGATGGGGTTTGAAAGGCGGGTTCGTCGACAGAGAAAGTCACCGCGATGCCTGCGGCTGGCCATCCCGCATGATCACAAACGACGACACCGATTGAAGCCAGGCCAGGCGTTATCTCACCGTCCTCCACTGCATAACCATCGTTTTGAGCCTGAGCCAGCAGCACCTTGAGCTCGCGGTACGACTGGGGGCCCCGCCCGTCCCGCTGGGGGAACGACGCCTTATCGGGATAGAGAGCGCGCAGCTGATTTGGCGGTAAAGCCGAAAGCAGCGCCCGCCCGCTGGCGGTTAAGTGAGCGGGCAATCGCACTCCGACATCGGTCACGAGACTGGGGCGACGTGGGGCACGTTCCTCTATGAGATAGAGAACATCCGTTCCATATAAAACTGCGAGGTGGGCGCTTTCTCCCAGACGATCGACGAGTTTGGCCAACAACGGAGTGCCCAAACGTGTGAGTGGTTGCTGACGGGAGAATCCCGACGAGAGCTCATATGCGGCAAGACCAAGACCGTACCGGCGCTCCTCAGGAAAGTGCACAACGAAGCTGCGCTCGACCAAAACCGTGAGCAGGTGATAGACCGTGGAGCGAGGTAGCCCTAGCGCTGTGGCAATACTGCTGGCGGGCACCGGCCCGCGCTGACGAGAGAGATGGTGAAGAATTCTCAGGGTAGCGTCGGCTGCTGGGACCTTGGATGACGTCTCGGAATTCGAACTCATCGGAAACCTCCGCACCTTCAATACGTCTGTAATACCGGACAGTCATGAGTGTAGACCCGTGTTTGCCATCTGCGGCGGGGTGTGGAATCGTTGCATGAGTAATCTTCCGCTGGTCACAATCGGCACAGGCTCGGTCAGCATCGACAACGTCGTTGATGTTGCCCGTCTAAACGCCCGCGTTCTCCTCGATCCATCTGCCCTCACCACTGTGGCTGCGAGCCGGAAAATTGTCGAAGATTTGGCCTCCGACCCGCATCCCCATTACGGCATCTCCACGGGCTTCGGTGCCCTAGCAACGACCTTCATCGAAAGCGACCGCCGCGCGCAGTTGCAAGCCAGCCTTATTCGTTCGCACGCTGCCGGCAGCGGCCCCGAAATCGAGCGCGAGGTCGTACGTGCTCTCATGCTGCTTCGCCTCTCTACCTTGATGACGGGCCGCACCGGCGTGCGCCCAATAGTGGCAGAAACCTACGCCGCCATGCTCAACACGGGAGTCACCCCCGTGGTTCGCGAATATGGGTCTCTCGGGTGCTCGGGAGACCTGGCCCCGCTGGCGCACTGTGCCCTTGCGTCTCTTGGCGAGGGTGATGTTCGAGATTCGTCTGGAGTCTTGATGCCTGCCGCGCAGGCCCTCGCCGCCGCCAGCATCACTCCCCTGGTGCTCCAAGAAAAAGAAGGCCTTGCCCTCATCAACGGCACGGATGGAATGCTCGGCATGCTGGCCCTCTCCCTCACTGATCTCAGCATGCTCCTCACTACAGCCGATGTCGCGGCGGCCATGAGCGTTGAAGGCCTGATGGGAACTGACCAGGTTTTCGCCGCCGACCTGCAAGCGCTACGCCCCCAAGTGGGGCAGGCTGTCTCTGCCTCCAATATCCGGGCCGTGCTAGCCAGCTCCCCCATCGTTCAGTCTCACGCCGGGCCCGATGACGGGCGCGTTCAGGATGCGTATTCGCTGCGGTGCGCTCCGCAAGTTCATGGTGGTGCTCGCGACACCGTGACGCACGCCACGATGATTGCCGAGCGAGAGCTAGCCTCGGCAGTGGATAACCCCGTGCTCACCCTCGATGGTCGTGTCGAGTCCAACGGCAACTTTCACGGAGCTCCCGTTGCTTACGTTCTCGACTTTCTTGCCATTGTCGCCGCTGACGTCGCTTCCATGAGCGAACGTCGAACTGACCGCTTTCTCGACCGAGCACGCAACCAAGGCTTGCCCCCATTTTTGGCACACGAGGTGGGGGTGGACTCCGGGTTGATGATCGCCCAGTACACCTCCGCCGGTCTCGTGTCTGAGATGAAGCGTCTCGCGGCGCCGGCCTCGGTAGATTCGATTCCCTCCTCTGCCATGCAGGAAGATCACGTTTCACTGGGCTGGCACGCCGGTCGCAAACTTCGACGATCCGTGGATGCCCTCAGCCGCGTACTCGCCATTGAACTGATGACCGCGTCTCGTGGAATTGAGCTCCGCGCTCCCCTGGATGCCGGCGCTGTCTCGGCTGCTGTCATTGCTCACCTTCGGGCTGCCGGGGTGCAAGGCCCTGGCCCTGACCGCTTTCTTTCCCCCGAGATTGAGGCCGCTTCTGCAGCCGTTCTCGGCGGCGACGTTGCTCATGTGGCTCGCGCCGCATGCGCCTCCCAGCTTGTTTAGCGACGTAATCCAATCCCCTGATTCTCATTCCCATACCGAAGGAACTGACATGAACTCGATAACATCACCTTCCGAATCCGGACCCCGCCCCGTTCGCGCCGCCCGCGGAACCACGTTGACGGCCAAGAGTTGGCAGACCGAAGCTCCGCTGCGCATGCTGATGAATAACCTCGACCCCGAGGTGGCAGAGCGCCCCGATGATCTCATCGTCTATGGCGGCACCGGAAAGGCTGCCCGCAACTGGGAGGCGTACGACGCGATTGTGCGCACCCTCGAAGGGCTCGAGTCCGACGAAACTCTGCTCGTACAGTCCGGTAAACCCGTCGGCGTCTTTCGTACCCATGAGTGGGCACCACGCGTTCTCATCGCCAACTCCAACCTCGTGGGCGACTGGGCCAACTGGCCAGCTTTTCGTAAGCTCGAGGCCGAGGGCCTCACCATGTACGGCCAGATGACGGCCGGATCGTGGATCTACATTGGAACGCAGGGGATTTTGCAAGGAACCTATGAGACCTTCGGTGCCGTCGCAACCCGGCACTTTGACGGCACCCTTGCTGGCACGCTGACACTCACTGCCGGTTGCGGAGGCATGGGTGGAGCTCAGCCGCTGGCCGTGACGATGAACGACGGTGTTGTTCTGATTGTCGATATCGACCCCACCCGCCTCGCACGCCGGGTCGAGCACGGTTATCTCGATGAATTCACGCACGATATGGATGACGCCATTGCCCGAGTGTTGGCTGCCAAAGACGCACGCATTCCGCTCTCTGTCGGACTCGTAGGAAACGCCGCCACTGTCTTTCCGGAGCTTCTTGCCCGCGGAGTAGCCATCGACATCGTCACCGATCAGACCAGCGCGCACGACCCCCTTTCCTTCCTGCCTGAAGGCGTGACCGTTGAACAATGGCAAGCCAAGGCCAAAGCTGAACCCGAATGGTTCACCGATCAGTCCCGCCTTTCCATGGCCAAGCAGGTCAAGGCCATGGTCGAATTTCAAGACGCCGGTGCTGTGGTTTTTGACTACGGAAATTCCATTCGCGCCGAAGCAGCGCTCGGCGGCTACGACCGCGCTTTCGAATTCCCCGGTTTCGTGCCGGCCTACATCCGCCCATTATTCTGCGAGGGTAATGGTCCCTTTCGCTGGGTCGCGCTCTCTGGTGACCCCGAGGACATCGCTAAGACAGACAAGGCGATTCTCGAGCTCTTTCCCGAAAACGAACACCTCAAGCGGTGGATCACCAAGGCGGGCGAAAAGGTTCACTTTGAAGGATTGCCGGCGCGCATTTGTTGGCTGGGCTATAAGGAGCGCCACATTGCAGGGCTCAAGTTCAACGACATGGTGGCCTCTGGCGAATTGTCTGCCCCCATCGTTATTGGGCGCGATCACCTCGACTCCGGCTCCGTCGCCTCCCCCTACCGCGAGACCGAAGCAATGGCAGACGGTTCAGACGCCATTGCCGACTGGCCGCTATTGAACGCCTTGCTTAACACTGCATCCGGGGCCACATGGGTCTCGATTCATCACGGGGGTGGGGTGGGAATTGGTCGCTCCATTCACTCGGGCCAAGTCACCGTTGCCGACGGCACCGCTCTGGCCGCGCAAAAACTCGAGCGGGTTCTCACCAACGACCCCGGCACCGGAGTCATGCGTCACGTAGATGCGGGCTACCAGCGCGCCGCCGAGATTGCCGCCGAACGAGGGCTGCGCGTTCCCATGTGGGAAAAGTAAGCTCCTTTCATGACACGCACACTCTTCACCAACATCGGGCTCTTAGTCACCAATGACCCCGACATCGGCGAAGGTATAACGGGTGAGATAACAGATGCCGCCGTGCTGATCGAACTCGGCCGCATCGCCTGGGTAGGCACAACCGCGACGGCCGAAGTTGCCGGTGGTTTCGATATCGACCACGTCATCGACCTCAGTGGGCACTGCCTGATTCCGGGATTCGTGGACTCTCATTCACACCTGATTTTTGCCGGGGATCGCACCGCTGACTTCGAGGCACGCATGGCTGGTCGCTCGTATTCCGCTGGCGGCATCCTCTCAACGGTGTCAGCAACCCGGGCCGCCTCCGATGATGAACTTCGGCTCAATCTCGCCGCCCTTGTTGCAGAAACCCACGCTCAAGGCACCACGACAATTGAGATTAAGAGCGGCTACGGACTCACGGTTCACGACGAAGAGCGCCTCGTGCGCCTGGCTGCAGAGGTGACAGAAGAAGTCACCTTTCTCGGCGCGCATGTCATTCCTCTGGAATACCGCGGCACGGCCGGCGCTCTCACCGACGGCCAGCTCGGAACGCGGGACGACTACGTAGCGCTCGTGATGGGGCCGATGCTCGAAGCCTGCGCCCCCATTGCCAAATGGATTGATGTCTTCTGCGAAGAAGGTGCCTTTACCGTAGATGAGAGTCGCCGCATCCT
>JBLHYZ010000072.1:0-5495 GCA_047631115.1 Alpinimonas sp.
AGTTGATTCCGGCGGGAAGGCCGATGAGGCCCAGACCGTTATCGATGATGGAAATCACGAGGGCGCCGACAATGGCGTTCATCATGCGACCGCGACCACCGAAGAGGCTGACCCCACCCACGACCGCAGCGGCAACACCGTTCAACACGATGGTGCGTCCGGCCGTCGACTCGACCGCTCCGATGCGGCTGGCGTGCAGCAGTCCCGAAACGACGGCAAGCGTGGAGCAAATTACAAACGCGGTAATGCGAATCTTCGCCACGTCTATACCGGCACGACGCCCGGCTTCGGGATTGCCGCCGACGGCATAGAGATAGCGGCCAAACAGCGTGCGATCAAGCACGAACGTGCCAATGAAAACGATGACGATGACGATGGGTATCACGATGGGTACACCGGAAATAGCCTTGATCGAGACGCTCCGATTTTGGTTCAAAATGGCAATTGCGACGCCGCCGAGAACCGCCGTGACGGTCAGGCGAATGAAGAGCATCGCAATCGGGCGTGTCGCCAGGCCGGCGCTCGTGCGACGGCTTCTATCCCACAGGCCGATCAGCAACGACACAACAACCATGATGACCAAAAGAGCCCAACCGGCCCACTCCGGCATGTTGCTATTCATGATCGCCTGGATGGCAGGAATGTCAACGCGGTAGATTCCGCCGTCGCCGAGCATGATCAGCTGGAGGCCTTGAAACCCAAGGAAGAACCCCAAGGTCACCACGAAGGAGGGAACCCTGACCCGGGCGACAAATAGCCCCATAATCCATCCCGCCAGCGAGCCAAAGGCAAGAGCTGCGATGACAGCCAGCAGTGGGTCAATGCCCATCTTCTGATTTAAGACGACGAACAAGGCCATTCCCACACCGGCGGTCACGCCGGCGGCGAGGTCAATCTCACCCAACAGCAGAACAAAAACGAGGGCGCACGCCAGCACAGCGAGTTCCGCCGACTGAACGAACAGGTTCGCGAAGTTGAGCTTCGTGAGGAAGAAGGGGCTCAGGCTGGAGAAGAGCACCGCCAGCAGGATGAGGGCGGAGATAGCGGGGAGGGCTCCCATTTCACCACTGCGCACTCGCTGAAAATAGGCCTTGACCTGATCGCGAATGGTTCCTTCGTGGCCCGTGGCTAGGGAGGTGTTACTCATGAAGCTGCTCCTTCGAGGGACTTGGTGCCGGTGATGTATCCCACAACGTCGTTGTAGTTGGTGTCGGCTGTTGCCAGGGAAGCAACCATCCCACCCAGGTAGAGAACGCTGATGTAGTCCGCTATTTGAAAGACGTCGGCGAGATTGTGGCTGATGATGATGACGCCAATGCCGTTATCGGCGAGACGGCGAACAAGGTTGAGAACCTGTTCGGTCTGGGCGACTCCCAAGGCGGCGGTGGGCTCGTCGAGAATAACGAGTTTGGCGTTGCGCAAGACGGTGCGACCGATGGCAACGGTCTGGCGTTGACCACCCGAGAGGGAGGAAACTTTCTGGCGCACTGACTTGACCGTGCGCACGGAGAGGGTCTGAAGGGCCTTGGTAGCGGCAAACTCCATGGCGGCCTCATTGAGGGTTCCCGTGGTCGTTTCTTCGCGGCCTAAAAACATGTTTTGAACGATGTCGAGATTTTCGCACAGGGCAAGATCTTGGTAAACCACCTCGATGCCGAGTTTGCTCGCCTGCTTGGGGTTCACGAGATGCACGTCGTGCCCGTCAAATCGCACGACGCCACCATCGAAGGGCTGCACTCCCGAGAGGCCCTTGATGAGCGTGGACTTTCCCGCGCCGTTGTCCCCAACGAGTGCGGTGACCTTGCCGGCATAGGCCTTGAAGTCAATTCCTTTGAGAACATCAACCGGCCCGAAGCTCTTCTTGATGCCGGTGAGTTCAATCAGTGGCGTATCCATGCCATCTCCTTTGATGCGTTCCACCCCAGAGGCGGCGTGGTAATAATTCATTCGCACGACGTGCGTTGGGTAAAGCTAGGAAGAGAGGCTTTCCCGCCGAATCAGTCTCGGCGGGAAAGCCTCAATTTTCAGTGCTCAGTGCTCAGTGCTACTTGACGCCGTACTTCGCGCAAGCCTCGGCAACGGCTGCGGTGCAGAGCTCGGAGGCAACTGCATCACCTGCGGTGACGACGTCGATGACCTGCTCAGGACCAACCTTGATGGGGGTGACCGCGATGAAAGGTGTTCCATCGGCGAGCTTCATCGCAACCATAGGGGTTTCACCGTTCAAGAGGGCAATGGCGAGATCGGAAGCAGCAGCTGCCTCAACCAGTGCGGGCTTGTAAACGGTGCAGGTCTGCTTGCCCAGAAGAACGTTCTGGAGACCGGCAACCGAGGCATCCTGACCAGAAACAGGAACGGTCTTGCCGTTCTTGTCGAGAATCGTGATGACCGAAGCGGCGTTGGTGTCGTTTGCTACCCAGACTGCGTCAACCTTGCCACCAAGGGTGGTGTATGCCTGCTCGAAAGCGGTGCCAGCCTTGGCACCCTCCCAGGTTCCAGGAGTTTCAAATGCGGGCGTGATGCCGGCATCCGACATGACGGCGACAGCACCGTCATAGAACATCTTGGCGTTACCATCGGCGGGGTCTCCACCAACGTAGACAACGCTTGCGGTGGCTGCGTCGACGCCAGCAGCGAGGAGACCGTCCACGATGCACTGACCTTCAATGCCTCCGACAGCCTCATTGTCGAAGGAGACGTAATAGTCGGCTCCGGCGAAGGGGCGGTCGTAAGCAATGGAGGGAATGCCTTGTGCTTTTGCCTTCTCGGCAACGAGGACAGCAGCACCCTGAAGGTCATCGAGGATCATGACGCCGCAGCCCTTGCTGAGCTGCTGGTCGCCAATCGTCGCGTACTTTGCGGTGTCGCCTTGAGCATTCTGAATGTCTGCTTCGAAGCCTGCAGCGGTCAGAGCGTCATTGAGGGCGGGACGGTCCTGAGCTTCGTAGCGAGGCGAGGACTGGGTGTCGGGCAGAATGACGCAGGCACGCTTGCTCGCGGCCGTTGTGTCTGCGGTGGAAGCGCTACAACCCGAAAGCATGAGTGCGCCTGCTGCCGCGATGGCAGCGATTGAGATTAATGAAGACTTCTTCATTTCTTCCTCTTCTGAATGTTTGGTGTCTTGGTTCTCGGCAAACCGAGGTTGACTCGTCGGTGAGTCATTTGTTTATGTTGCCCTACCCAACAAATGCAGGTCAAGTTTATTTGGTCACAAAACCGTAACAAATATGACCATGGACAAGATATGTTGTTTCAGACAACATGAAACAATCTCCATACTGCCTTGCAAAGCTCGTGTTTTCGCGCCAAGCGGGCTGGTATTTAGAAGTGAAAGCCGAAATGATAGGGGCAACGCTTTTGCTTGGCCACCCGCTCATGAAGGATTCCTCTCGTGGTTACTAGATCCCCCTTATGGCGCACCACTCTCGCGACGACGGGTAGTAACCGGGAGCACACCCGTCGGCATAACTTGTCGGCAATCCTGCGGCTCCTGAGCCAGTCGGGTTCGATGCCCCGCAGCGCCCTCACTCAACGAACGGGATTGAACCGCTCCACGATTTCCGATCTCGTCTCTGAACTCGTGGAACTCGGTTTGGTGGTCGAGGCGGAGTCTGTGATCACGCAAGGTGTTGGGCGTCCGAGTCTTATGGTGTCGCCAGCCGACGATGTGGTGGCCTTCTCGGTTAATCCGGATGTCGACGCCATCACGGTGGGCGTGGTCACGTTCTCCGGCAAGGTTATTCACAAGATTCGTCAGGTCACGCAGGTTCAGCCGGCAGCGACAACGGCAGCGGACGTTGCCAACGACTTGATCACGAAACTTCGCGCTCAGCTGCCAGCGGGCACGCGCATCGCTGGGGTGGGCGTGGCTATCCCTGGCCAGGTGCGCTCCGCCGATGGCGTTGTTCGGCTCGCCCCCCACTTGAACTGGGTTGAAGTTCCCTTTGCCCGCATGTTGAACCAACTGTCGGGTCTGCCGGTATTTATCGACAATGATGCCAGCTTGGGTAGCATCGCCGAACGCGATTTTGGTGCGGGTCGAGGATTCAAAGAAATTGTGTATCTCTTTGGTAGCTCGGGCGGAATCGGTGGGGGCGTCATCCACGATGGGCAGCCCATGCGGGGCGCAGCCGGGTATGCCGGCGAGCTTGGTCACATCCGCATTTCTGACTCCCTTGCCGAGGACTACTCGGGCCTGAGTGGCACCCTTGAATCACTTGTTAGTCGGGAGACTCTCCTCGCAGCTTTGAAGCTGAACGGCGTCGATGATGACGAACTTCGTGCGGCCCTTGCGAAAGATCCTCCGCCGAAGGTTCGCAAAGTTGCCGAGGCGCAAATTGACTCGTTGGCCATTGCGATTGGTAACTTCGTCAACATCTTCAACCCCGAGATTATTTTGTTAGCCGGGTATCTCAGTGTTCTCTATGCCTTCGACACCGATCGTCTCCTCAGCCGTTTTCGGTGGAGTTCCCTGACCGCATCTCAAGACCGACTAATTATTCGCCCGGCGGAGTTGGGGGCCAACCTGTTGATGGTGGGTGCTGCGCAAATGCCCTTTGATCGGGTTGTTGAGGAACCGGCCACGATGACGTTTCTTCCAGCGAGGCCTGGGCGCAAATAACAGGCATGCGCCGGCGTGGACTCGCACCAAAATGCACAGAGAGCCACAGAGGCTTAGCTAGCGCGAGCTGCCAGGAGAGACAAGATTTTCTGGCTAGTGCCCGTTTCACCGAGATGGGGAAAAACGTTGGCGATGCTGTTCTCGTGGGCGGCTAGGTTCGTGTCGCTCATGGCGTAGGTGGCGAGAATCACCGGTAACCCGTGATCTCGAAAAGTGGTCGCCAGCTCAACGCCTTTGTTGACGATCTCGGCGGCATTATGAGCCGTGGGCATGGCAACAATACCGAACTGGAGGTCAATCAATACGAGCGCGGTCGCGGGGTCCAAAGCTGTAACAGTCATGATTTTAAGTTGTCACGGATT
Organism: Alpinimonas sp.; assembly: GCA_047631115.1. Classification (GTDB taxonomy): domain Bacteria; phylum Actinomycetota; class Actinomycetes; order Actinomycetales; family Microbacteriaceae; genus Alpinimonas. The sequence goes on from JBLHYZ010000072.1 coordinate 4,984, forward strand.
TCCGCAAAGCCACAAGCCACAAGCCACAAGCCACAACCGCAACGTTCAGGCACGAACAGTGCCCCCACGACTGGACAAACATTGCACTAGTGCACTACATTGCATTAGTGCAAGAAAAAATAGCGAGCGCTCGAGAAAACCTCAAAGCCCAAGTGTGGAGTGACATTCACGTGGCGGCCCTGAGTCTGGCCATGAACGACGGCCTTACGGCCGCGACGATTGACCGCATTGCAGAAAAATCGGGAATCTCGCGAAGAACCTTCTTTAACTACTTTCCCAGCAAAGAAGACGCCATTCTCGGCATTCGTGAGCCGATGATTCCTGCTGATGCCCTTGAAGAGTTCAACGCATCATCAGCTGACAACCTCACTCGCACCACCTTTCTCCTCTGGAGTGTTTTTCAGGCGGCACGACCACCTTCGGCCTCCAAGATGACCCGACGAGATGTTGTGGCAAAGTTTCCCGACCTGCTTGGCCATTTTGCCCGTAGTGGCGAAGCAGTAGCGAGACTG
>JBLHYZ010000073.1:0-5464 GCA_047631115.1 Alpinimonas sp.
CGATCGCGGAATGATTCCACTTGGCTCGTGCACCATGAAACTCAACGCTGCCGCTGAGATGGAAGCTGTCTCCTGGCCCGAATACGCGGGACTGCACCCCTTCGCACCGGCCGATGACGCCGCTGGTTATCTCGAACTCATTGCGCAGCTAGAGAAATGGCTTGTCGACGTGACGGGGTACGACACTGTCTCACTTCAGCCCAACGCGGGTAGCCAGGGCGAGCTTGCGGGCCTCTTAGCCATTCGTGGATTCCATGTCTCCAACGGTCACGATGACCGCACCGTTTGCCTCATTCCTTCGAGCGCGCACGGCACCAATGCCGCAAGTGCCGTTCTGGCTGGCATGAGCGTTGTGGTTGTGGCCTGTGATGAGGCCGGAAACGTTGATCTCGATGATTTGCGGGCCAAGATCGCGAACGCCGGCGAAAAACTCGCCGCATTGATGATCACCTATCCCTCCACTCACGGTGTCTACGAGCACGAGGTGCTTGAGATCACCAACGCTGTGCACGCCGCGGGCGGTCAGGTCTATGTGGATGGTGCCAACTTCAACGCCCTCACTGGCTTTGCTCGCTATGGCGACTTCGGCGGAGACGTCTCGCACCTGAACTTGCACAAGACCTTCTGTATCCCGCACGGCGGCGGCGGCCCAGGGGTTGGCCCCGTTGGGGCCAAGGCGCACTTGGCGCCCTTCCTGCCCGGCCACTTCGCCATGCAGTCCACAGAACACGTTCTGGTGTTGGACGGAGTTGTGTCAACTGTTGCGCATGACGGGTTGCAGGTCTCGGCAGCGCCATATGGCAGCCCCAGCATTCTGCCCATCTCCTGGGCGTACATTCGCATGATGGGGGAGCAGGGCATTCGCGACGCAACAGCCAGCGCGGTCCTAGCGGCAAACTATATGGCACGCCGCTTAGACGATCACTACCCCGTTCTCTACACCGGGGACAACGGTCTCGTGGCGCATGAGTGCATTCTTGACGTTCGCCCGCTCACCGATGCAACGGGCATCACGGTCGACGATGTCGCCAAGCGCCTCGTCGACTTCGGTTTCCACGCTCCCACAATGAGCTTTCCTGTTCCCGGAACGCTCATGATTGAGCCCACCGAGAGCGAAGACCTGGTTGAGATCGAGCGTTTCATTGAGGCAATGATCACAATCAAGGCCGAAGCGAACGCCGTTGCTGCTGGCGTGTGGCCTGCCGACGACAATCCTCTCGTCAACGCTCCGCACACGGCTGCCACCATCGTGGGGGAGTGGGCTCACCCATACTCTCGCGAAACGGCTGTGTATCCGTTCGCGCCCGGTCTCGATGCGGTCGCGCGCACCATGCGCATTCGCAGCAAGTACTGGCCTCCGGTCCGCCGAGTAGACAACGCCTTTGGCGACCGCAACCTGGTGTGCTCGTGCCCACCGCCCGAGGCATTCGAAAGCTAGAGGGCTCGCGACTAGCGATATCAGGTCTCCAGCAAAACGGCAGAGGGCGGTCGTCTGTTGGACTGACACGCGGGGTGGGGGAGACCGGTGCGATTGGGGCGATCCCATAGGGGTTGCTGAAAGATTTTTTCACCGTGGTCACATTGCAGGTGGTTGCTGAGAATAGTGCCTCAAAACTGATGTTGAGCGCCATCGCAACATAGAACTACGTGACTATGAAGCCCTGCGATTTTTCTACCTCCATGGAGACGAAAGTTGCCCTACTGACCCTGCTTATCTGAGCGTGATTGTCATATGTAAAACCCATCGCGCCTTTGCGTTAGCGGAGAAAATGTCGCAGAGCATCTAACTAGGGGCGAGTTGTGTGCGTTCCCCATTGCTCGGTGGCAGAGCAATATAAACATCTGCGATTGGGGCGGAACCCCGGGAGTTATCCGGAGTCGTGGGTCGCTTGAGCTCTTGGAGGAAGGATCCGAAGTCCCGGTCGAGCGCGTTGTAAATTCTCATCCAAGTGTCGAGTGAGCCTCGTGACGTGCCCGTCTCGATGGAGATGACCGTGCGTCGGCTCACGCCTGATTTTTTGGCCAAGGCATCGTAAGTGAGGCCGCTTTCGGCACGCCCTATACTCATCTCAAGCCGAAGGGCAGAGATATCCTGCTCGTTGAGTGCTCCACGGGAGACCATGCCTTTAGTACACCAGTAAGGTCTCACGTTCGGAAGCTGTATTAGCTGTTTTTTGGTGAAGATGCCTGCACTAATTTATTCAAACCAGCGTGCCAACACGTAGGCTTTTTGTTCATTTTTTCAAGTATCACGGCTGCTGCCCGCCGAAGCCGAAACAATAATTAGCGCACAAGGGGTACGACAGAGTCGATGACATGAGATTCCTCTGCCGCCGTGACAAATTTCGCAAATGTTGTTCCAAGCGCATCACAAATGTGGAGCCAGCTTTCAACGGACCCACGCGAAGCCCCGGTCTCAATTGATACGAGCGTGCGACGGCTGACTCCCGATGCCTGAGCGAGGTCATCATACGTCAGGCCTTGCAGGTTGCGTTCAATGCTCATCTCAAGGCGAAGTGACGACAGGAGTTGCTCGGCGAGACGGTCAGCTAAAGGCATACTAAAGTGGATCACATTTTATGAGCACTGACTCACAAACTCAACCAAATGTCGCCTACGAAAGCGGAAGAAAAGGGGTACGGTCGGGTAATTTGGGCTGGATTTTTTATTCCTCCGAATTTCCTGATGGCGGCGATGTGGGCGTGTTACTCACGGCGTTCTCCAGCATGCGCTGGGCAATGTCGCTCAGCGAATATGTGGTGGCGACCAGCTGCGGGGTTGACGAGGCGCTAGACGTTATGGCCGAACCTTCGATCAGGTCATTCTTTATGAGGAGGACAATTTTGGATTCTCCTTGAACAATGGTGAACGATGTGCCGTCATATGTGACCGTTCCCAGCGAATCACCCACGCTTTCGAGGTAAGCCTTCAATTTGTTCAGCGACAGAGTCTCGGGCGTATCGAATACCGCGACGCTCTGGTTGACGTCCATTCCGGCAACCTGCTTGCCCTCGGGAGCGGTGGGGTCGTAAACCAAAATGAACTTCGTGTCACCTATCGTGTGCTGTTCCGTCACTCCCGCCTCGAGCTCTTTCGCTAATGATGCGTCAAGCACTTTTAGCATGGCCGTCTTCGCGGCGTCACCTGAGAGGGGTTGCGTGCTAACAATGGGTGACGAACATGCAGCAAGAAGGGCAACCACAAGAGTGGCTACGATTCCGGTCGCGAAACTTCTTTTATTCATTACCCACCATGATGAGAACTTTACCCACGATGTCATTCTCAACAGCCGCGTGAGCATCGGCGGTTTGTTCGAGGGTGAAGTGATGCAGCGGCAGCCCGGCAGCCTCTCCAATGGGCAAGGCGCCATCTAGTAACGCTAACGCGATGTCCTCTGCGGCGGCATCGAGGGCTTCTTGGCCCACGGTATAGAGCAGCAAGAATTGATATCGGATATTTAATGCAAAGTGACGTCGAATATCGAGCGTCAGTGAATCTCCACCGTTATTGGCATACACCGCAATTGAACCGCGATTGGCAATGACGGCCAGGTTCAGCTCTGCATTCTGCACGGGGTTCACCTCAACAACGAGATCAACGCCGTCGGGGGCCACGGCACGAATGTCGGCAGCGGCGTCTCCCTCACGATAGTTGATCACGTGGTGCGCTCCGGCAGCTCTTGCCAAAAGTGCCTTGGCCTCGGAGCTGATGGTTGTAATGACAGTTGCTCCGGCCCATTTGGCGAGCTGAATGGCGGCATGCCCCACGGCGCCAGCTCCGCCAGCCACGAGTACGGTCTTTCCGGCTAAAGCTCCAGGGGCGAGCCGCGAGGGTCCGTCTTCCGAGACAGTGAGAGCCCGGTGAGCGGTCACGGCAGGAACGCCGAGGCTTGCCCCCAGCTCGAAACTGACATCGTCGGCAAGGTGACGTACCCGGTTTACGGGCACCAACGTGAATTCTTGGGCCGTACCGCCAGATGCGCGCTGCCACGCAGCCAGCATCAGCCAAACTCGATCACCAACGGCGAACTCCGAGACGCCATCGCCAATGGCATCAATTACGCCGGCGCCATCCTGATTGGGAACCACCTCAGCGAAAGGCAGAGCCTCGCCGTCCTTGGCGCCGCGCCGCGATTTCCAGTCGGTTGGGTTCACACCCGAGACGATAATCCGCACTCGGACCTCGCCCACCGCGGGGGACTGCACGTCCCGCTCAACGAGGTGAAGAACATCAGGGCCGCCGGTCACGTTGTACACAATTTGTCTCATACTGGGGGATAACGCGCGAGGAGCCCAAATTGTTCCGCGCTGGGCCAGTTTCCCCTTTTCGGCGGGGAGGTGACACGGTCGAAATCTGCCGCCGTTTCGAGAACGCACGAAATCCGACCTGCGTAGGTTCTCATTCGGCGACTTTGCAAGAAATCCAACCTGCAGCCAAACGAGGTGGGATTTCGAGTGGTCTCGACAAAAGTGGTGGCCTTGGGGTCGGATTTCGAGTGCTCTCAACAGAAACGCTAGCTGTCTGGACGGCCGTGACTGGCAGGCGTGCTGTTAGGTTCCCGGCAGAAATCCTGGCAGAAGCGCGCGCGCCAGGCCGTATCCGGTAAACGAGACAATGTCGAGAATCCAGTGAGCGACAACGAGCGGCATCGTGCGCCCCCAGCGCTGGTATGCCAAGCCGAAGACCACACCCATCACAACGTTGCCGATGAAGGGGCCGAAGCCTTGATAAAGGTGGTAGCTGCCTCGCAGGAGAGCGCTCACCCCGATGATCTGCCAGGTGCGCCAGCCGAATTCGCGCAGACGAGTGAAGAGGTACCCGACGACGATCAGCTCTTCGACCAGGGCGGCTCGGAGGGCAGCAAGGATGAGGACGGGTGTCGTCCACCAATACGTATCCAAGGCTGTGGGAACAATGGTGACGGTGATGCCGATGGCATTGCCAATCAAGTACAAGCCCAGCCCGGGGATTCCTATGGCGGCGGCGAGTCCGAAGCCACGACGAATGTCGCGCCAGGGCTGATTGAACGTGAAGCCCACGGTCTGGAAGGCATTGACGCCGGGCTTGGTCAACAGGAACAAGACCAGAACCACGGGGACCAAGCCAAAGAAAATGCCCAGTAGCTGATAAATCAGATCAAAAACAGGCTCCGCGGCGAGGGGTGCGTTGAGAGTTGCCGTCTGAGCGTTGAGGGCCTCGGTGGCGGCGAGCCTCCGCAGCAGCGAAACAATGGAGTAGATGGCGGAGGCACCGAGTGATAGGGCCAGCACGATGGCAATTTCGAGCCAGGCCCGCTTGCGGTCGTAGGTCATCGGAACGCGTGCCGATCGGGGTGGGCGACAGTCGGCGGTCGCGGGAGAACTGGGGTTCGCGGGAGAGTCGTTCACGCTCCACAGCCTAGAGCCATGAACGCGCGAGATCCCTGCGTCGAGCCGCGAAATGGTGTTCGCAATGACTGCTCAAA
>JBLHYZ010000074.1:0-5406 GCA_047631115.1 Alpinimonas sp.
GAACGCGGGACGACTACGTAGCGCTCGTGATGGGGCCGATGCTCGAAGCCTGCGCCCCCATTGCCAAATGGATTGATGTCTTCTGCGAAGAAGGTGCCTTTACCGTAGATGAGAGTCGCCGCATCCTTGAAGCCGGAATTGGCATGGGGCTCATGCCTCGCGTGCATGCCTCCCAATTGGGAGAAGGCGAAGGTATCCGTCTCGCTGTCGATCTGGCGGCCGCATCCGTGGATCACTGCACGTATCTCACCGACCTCGACGTTGCCGCCTTGGCTCGCTCTGAAACAGTTGCCACCTTGCTCCCGGGCGTCGAATTCTCGACCAAACAGCCCTACCCCGATGCCCGCCGGCTTCTCGATGCTGGCGTGCGCGTGGCCCTCTCCACTGACTGCAATCCAGGCTCGAGTTTTACGTCGTCGATGCCACTGTGTATTGCCCTTGCCGTGCGTGAAATGGGAATGACGCCCGCGGAGGCAGTCTGGTCGGCGACGGCGGGTGGCGCTCAGGCGCTGCGCCGCGAAGACGTGGGGCGCCTTAAGGTTGGCTCACGTGCTGATCTGGTCGAACTGGCTGCCTCAAGCTATGTTCATCTTGCCTATCGCCCCGGTGTTCCGCTCGTGCGTCGCGTCTGGAAAGACGGCGAGCTCCTCGCCGGCTAGCACTGAAGCACGGGGAATTGGGCGCCGGTCGCGCCGGCTCCGCATCCACAGCGCGATCACAACGACGGCTGGCCACATCGACTCAAGGTTGGCGGCGAATCGCTCGACCATTCCAATATGAGGTTGGTTCAGATCAGCCCAGACACCCAGGAACCAGAAACAAAACACGCCCAGAAGGGCGGTTCCGAAGATAGCGCCCCACGGTCGAATCAACCAGGGGTACTTCTTTGATATGCGCATGCCGAGAACCGGCCAGATGGCCAAAAGAACAAAGCCGATCATTGCACTGTAGCGATGTTCGGGAGTGCTACCTGCCATGGTGGGCAGCGGAAAGACCGCCACCGCAAAGGTCATGAGACCGGCAACGAAAATTGCCACTCGCCCCGGCAGCCCGATTCCCGTGGCATAGAAGGAGGTGATGAGATGGCAGATTCCTGTCATCACAAAAAGTGTCGTGAGAAAAAAGTGGGTGTGGGCATCCAGTGCCGCAAGTTCGCTAATCGTTTGCTTGATCGGATCGTAGGTGGGCGTGACCGCCTCTGAGACGAGGGTTCCCCCAATGAAAAATACCGGCGCCAGCAAGCTCGAGACGATAGCGGGGCGACGCACAAGTACCAATTTGGTCATGTGGCTACGCTAACGGGCTTTCACTCCGAGCTTTCACTCCGAGCGTGCACTCCGGGCGTTCACTCCTGCCGCTGCTTCCAACACGCACAGCGCGGCCAGGCGAATGGTACGGCCATCGGCTGAATCTGCCGAAGCATCAATCTCGGCGATGTCAAGGGATCGAACTCGAGCATCTGCAGCCAGCAATCGTGCTGCCTGGCGAAGTTGATAGGCGCTGATTCCGCCCGGTAACGCTGCCGGACAAGCGGGAACAACCGTGCGGTCGCAGACATCCGCATCAAGGTCAACGTGAATAGGCCCACCCGCCGATCCGGCAATCTCAAGGGCTTCCATCATGATCTCGGTCAAGGGCCGTCGTTCCAGCTCGTCTCGATGAACGACGGTGATACCCAGCTCCGCAGCCCGACGCGCGTACGCCGCGGAGTTTGCGAAGTCTTGGATCCCCATTTGAACGATGCGCCGGGGGTCAAGGCCAGCCTCGATCAGGCGTCGCACCGGAGATCCGTTGCTCACCCCGTCACGAAGGTCGTAGTGGGCATCGAGCGTAATGAGCCCGGCATTGGAGATGTCGCTCCCCCACGCCCCCAAGGCCGTCGCCACGGTCACGGAGTTATCTCCGCCCACCGCAATAACGAGCTGCGAGCGAGCAGATGCTCGGCTCACCAACGCCATCGTGCGATCTTCCCCCTCGGGGCTGTCAGGTTCGAGAACATCCCCGAAATCGGCACAGACCAGGGTTTCGAGATCTGTCAGCACACCATGGCCGCGATCGGGCATCACCGCCGGACTGTAGCGCCGCAGTGCCGCTCTCACTGCGGCCGGCGTCAGGTGAGCGTTGGTGGGTGACAGCGAGGTTCTATAGGCCGGGATGCCCACGAGCGCAACATCAATGTCTCGCTCTGCAGCCAACGCGGCACGTAGATCACGAGGAGCGGGCCATCCCCCAGATCGAGGCCAGAGGTCATCGTGCGAGAGAGGTGAAGAAACCGATGTGCTCACGGAATTGACGCTAGCAAGTTACGGTGTGCGGCGACAGCATGGCCACCCCCTGACTGTCTGCAGTTACAGACGAAGGAGACGTTAGCGTTTAAGAGCCCGGGCCGCACGCACCCCGCGAGAAGAACCGAGGATGAGACCAGTGACGAGCACGATCAGCCCCAGCGAGGTGAGTGTGAAGGTGATCAGGTTGGGGTCAGCGCCAAGAAGTAAGACCGCAATAGATAGGACGGCATTCACCGAGGCCGTGACCCAGATGTAGGGCAACGCGGTCTTGTGCGCCAGAACCCAGGCGGCCTCACTGGTGATGGAGGAGGGCAGACGAATTCCCGCCCACGAGTTGCGCTTGAGGCGGCCCGTGGCGGCCATACGCATGACGACGACCAAAACGATATCAACAGCGAGCATCAGAAAGGCAGTGAACCAGGGACTATTCATCGCAAAACATCCAAAGATTGGGGAATCAAGATCACTCATGACTCTAGCTCGGTCACGAGAGGTGCGTTCGTGAGGCGCGAGGCTAACCGCGGGTGCCCTGTTGGCAGTGGTGCCGAAGGCGACACAACCTCTTTTACCTTCCCCGGCGCACAGATTTCGACTGTGTTCGTTGCAGGCCCCGGGGCCTCTGAAAGTATTCCGGAGGAGACATTCACCTATGAGCGGTAGATTTAACCCATGACACCCCCCGAAACAACCGCACCGACCCAGGCAGAAACTGCCCCCGAACCCATTATGTTCACCGAGCTTGGTCTCGCTGATGCTGTGTTGAAAGCGCTCAAGGACGTTGGCTACGAGACGCCCTCAGCTATTCAAGCCGCCACCATCCCTCCCCTTCTTGCGGGTAAAGACGTTGTGGGCCTTGCCCAAACCGGAACAGGAAAGACTGCCGCTTTCGCACTGCCGATCTTGTCGCGCCTTGACCTGTCACAGAAGAGCCCCCAGGCCCTCGTTCTTGCCCCTACACGTGAGCTTGCCTTGCAGGTGTGTGAGGCTTTTGAGAAGTACGCCTCGCACATGAAGGGCGTTCACGTTCTTCCTGTTTACGGAGGGCAAGGCTACGGCGTTCAGCTTTCTGCCCTACGCAGGGGCGTGCACATTGTGGTCGGTACTCCTGGCCGCATCATGGACCACCTCGAAAAGGGCACTCTCGACCTGACGCAGCTGAAGTTCTTGGTTCTCGATGAGGCCGATGAAATGCTGAAGATGGGCTTCGCCGAAGATGTCGAGACCATTTTGGCCGACACCCCCGCCGACAAGCAGGTTGCTCTCTTCTCTGCCACGATGCCTTCACAAATTCGTCGCATCTCGAAGAAGTACCTGAATGAGCCCGAAGAAATCACGGTCAAGAACAAGACCACGACGTCGGCGAACACCACCCAGCGTTACCTTTTGGTGTCATACCCCCAGAAGGTGGATGCGTTGACCCGCATTCTCGAGGTCGAAAACTTTGAGGGCATGATTGTCTTCACTCGCACCAAGAACGAAACCGAGACGTTGGCCGAGAAGCTCCGAGCACGCGGTTATTCCGCCATGGCAATCAACGGTGACGTTCCCCAGGCAACTCGCGAGCGTACCGTCGAGCAATTGAAGTCGGGCAAGCTAGACATTCTTGTTGCCACGGACGTTGCAGCGCGTGGTCTCGATGTGGAACGCATCAGCCACGTCGTCAACTTCGATATCCCCATCGACACGGAATCTTACGTTCACCGAATCGGCCGCACCGGCCGCGCTGGTCGCAGTGGTGCCGCCATCAGCTTTGTCACTCCTCGCGAGCGTCGCCTGCTGGATGCCATTGAACGGGCAACCCGTCAGCCTCTGACACAGATGCAACTTCCTAGCGTTGAGGATGTCAACGTAACGCGTCTCAATCGCTTTGATGACGCCATCACCGAGGCTCTGGGCAACAACGAACGCATCCGCCAGTTCCGCGACATCGTGGGCCACTACATCTCGCACCACGATGTTCCCGAAGCTGATGTTGCGGCCGCTCTAGCAGTTGTAGCGCAGGGTGGCACGCCACTGCTGCTCTCTGCCGAAGACGAGCGCGCTGCTCGATACGAGCGCGAGGAACAAACCCGCAAGGAACGCGCAGAACGTGGGGACCGTGGCGGAGATCGTGGCGGCGATCGCGGTGGACGCAATGATCGCGGTGGACGCAGCGATCGTGGAGATCGTGGCGCACGCCCCTCGCGCGACGATCGCTACGGACGTGATGAGCGCCCTCCTCGTGACCGCTTCAGCCGTGATGAGCGCCCGGCTCGCGAGAGCAGTGACTCACGAGGTGACCGCCCCGAGCGTCGCCCCCGCGACAACAGTCGCGTCATGGCCTCTTACCGCCTCGAAGTCGGTAAACGTCACAAGGTTGAACCGCGTCAGATTGTGGGCGCCCTTGCGAACGAGGGTGGTCTCAGCCGTGAGGACTTCGGAGCAATCCAAATCCTTCCCGATCACTCCATCGTCCAACTTCCTGCCGATCTCTCACGCGACGTGTTCAGCAAGCTCGAGAACACGCGCATCAGCGGAAAGCTCATTGAGCTCCGTGCCGATCACCCTGGTGCGGGCCGTCGCGACGAGCGGGAAGAACGCCCCGAGCGCAATCCCCGCCACGAATAGGGACTAGCCGCTCAACATTGCAAATGCCGGCTCAGCTCTCGCCTGTCGAGAACCGAGCCGGCATTTGCCGTTCGCCCACAGTGTTGATGTTGTGCAAGAGAGTTAAACAAAGATTCCCTCTCATTTCTGAGAGGGAATCTTTGTTGCGACAATAGTTGCGGGGACAGGATTTGAACCTGCGACCTCTGGGTTATGAGCCCAGCGAGCTACCGAGCTGCTCCACCCCGCGTCGTTGTTTCAACTTTACCATGGTTGGAACACGCCTTGTTACATGGGGCGGAAGGAGAGGTCCGATTGGTCTTGGAAAGCACCTTCTAGATGAACATCCCGAAGCCCACTCACACCAAACTCCCAGTACGGCGCCTGGCAGCAAGGCAATACTTGTTGATGTGAAGCTTATTCTGGAAGCAAAAGATATCCGCAAATCTTATGGTCAAGGGTCCAGTAAGTTTGATGCCCTCTCAGGTGTCTCCCTGGCTGTCACCGAGGGCGAAAGCGTTGCCATCATCGG
>JBLHYZ010000075.1:0-5381 GCA_047631115.1 Alpinimonas sp.
TGGCCGAGTTGTCGTGGACCTCGGCAGAGCAGACGCAGGCCATAGACCGAGTGCACCGCATTGGTCAAGAAATGCCCGTAACTGCTTGGCGCATTATTGCCGCGCAGACGATTGACGCGAAGATTGCGGAACTCATTGACAGCAAGCAGGGTCTGGCCGTCCGGGCTCTTGAAGGCATCGAAATTGAACCAGGCTCTCAAGATTCTGTGCAGCTCGAAGCCCTCATGCACGTGCTGAAACGTGCTATCGACCGCCAAGAGGTCTAATCTAACCTGCCACCAGGGATTCCCCCCAGCTACACGGGTCTCTTGGCGACACTCGGTTTTTGACGGGCCTCATCATTCACGAAGTTGCCTAGCGAGCGGTGTCCCAGAACGTGGCCAACAACTGGGCGCTTGTGTAGGTGCGGTCACCATGTGCTGAATGCCCCGCGTTGGCAATGACCCAGTACTCGGCATTCATTGCTTCGGCCATGTCGCGTTGCCACTCAATCGGCCAGGCGTCATCTTGGGCGCCGTGAGAAACCAGAATCGGAAAGCCGTCGTTTGCCCGAAGCTGGGCGAGGTCAGCCGTTCGGTCTGGTTGGGTGGCAAGAATGTTCAGGGCTGCCTCGATTTGCGCAGGTTCCGCGGCCATGAGGCGGTCGAAATAGTACTGCTCAACGTTGTTAAGTGAGCCCGTGAGGTCCGCATCTGGGTCCAGCCCCGCATCGGTTCGATCCTTCACCCACAGTGCTCGGGGCCCCTGGGTTTGAAGGGCTTCAATGACGCTGGCGAAGTCGTCTTCCATCTTCTTGGGACCGGAGTTCCAGAGCGTGAGCGAGGCAAACTGTGAGGGTCGGGCAAGGACCGCGGCGGTGGCAACGACACCGCCAAAGCTATGACCTAGAAGATGAACGGGGGTGGAAGAGAATCCCATTTCGCCTAGCAGGGCAATGATGTCTTGGGCTAAAGCCGCCAGAGGGTAACCGTCGGGGGAGCCTGGCCCCGAGGAGCCCGGCTGGCCCCGCTGAGAGAACGTGATGGAAAGATATCCACGCTCTGCAAGCAGCCCCATGATCGGGTAAAACGTCTCCTTCGAACTCGTAAAACCTGGCGTTAAGAGGACAGTTCCGCGAGAGGCAACGCCGGCGGGAGGAGCGACCATTGTTGTGGTCAGCGTAAGAGACAGGCCCGCATTGGGAATGCTCACGTTTCGGATAACAGCGTTCTCCGGAATCATGCGATCAGGAGTGATTCCCTGAGCTTCGAGTTCGACTGCTGAAAGTGGAATTACCGGTGTCATTCTTCAATGCTACGCGTCACAGTGTTACGTTCACATGAAAAATTCAGCAATGTGTGCTTAAACGAGTAAAGTTCGTCGCTGCAGCGATAAGCTCACCTAGTTACCCCCCCCATTAAAAGGAGATTTACAGTGTCTACGTCGACCGCTGAGAAGCCGGCATCAGGTTTCGCATCCACTCTGGATCGTTTTTTTGAGATCTCCGCGCGCGGCTCTAACTTCGCCACCGAGATTCGTGGCGGCCTGGTCATTTTTATCACGATGGCTTACATCATTATTCTGAACCCCCTCATTTTGGGTTTCAGCCCTGACGTCAATGGAGACGTCATGGGTGGCGGTGCTCCCAACCTTGGAGCTATCGGAGCGGCAACGGCGCTCACTGCAGGCGTCATGACCATTCTGTTTGGTGTCATCGCCCGGCTTCCCTTTGCGCTGGCAGCAGGCCTTGGCATTAACTCGTTCCTTGCCGTGAGCGTTGTGAAGAATGTCACCTGGCAAGAAGCGATGGGCCTTGTCGTCATCGACGGTCTGATCATCGTGCTGCTGGCATCAACGGGTCTGCGTCGCATGATCTTCAACGCGGTGCCCGCCCAGCTGAAGACGGCCATCACGGTGGGAATCGGTCTCTTTATTGCCTTTATTGGCCTTGTTGATGCCGGCTTCGTGCGCTCGACAGGTTTTGGGGCCCCACCTGTTGGGCTCGGTGTTGGCGGATCCATCCAAGGAATCCCCACAGTTGTCTTCATCGTCGGTGTGTTCCTCATCGGAATCCTGGTGGCCCGTGGCATCAAAGCCGCCATCCTGATTGGCCTCGTGGCAACAACGGTGCTGGCTATCATCCTGCAGGCTGTGTGGCCCGTTGGCAGCATGGGTGTGCCCGGAACAGAGGGCTACAACCCGTTCGGGTGGAACTTGGCCATCCCCGCGCTTCCCACTTCTGTGGTGTCTGTTCCCGACCTTTCTCTTGTGGGTTCGTTTAGCTTTGGGGCATTCGATCGCATCGGGATTCTTGCGGCCTTGATGCTGGTCTTCACACTGGTGTTCACCAACTTCTTTGATGCCATGGGAACCATGACGGGCCTTGCCAAGCAGGCGAACCTTGCTGACGCCAAAGGAAACTTCAAACGGCTGCAACCCGCTTTGATCGTTGAGGGGATTGGTGCCATCGCTGGTGGTGCAACATCTACATCTTCTAACACGGTCTATATCGAGAGTGCCTCCGGAATCGGAAGCGGGGCCCGAACAGGCCTGGCCACCGTCATCACCGGAATCCTGTTCTTGCTGGCCATGTTCTTCACGCCCTTGACACAGATCGTGCCGCTCGAAGTGGGCGCCGCAGCGTTGGTGATTGTTGGAGCCATGATGATGGGGCAAGTCGTGGACATTGACTGGAAAGACTTCTCAGCGGCGTTCCCGGCGTTCCTGGCCATCATCATCATGCCGCTGACCTACTCGATTGCCAACGGTATCGGGGTGGGATTCATCTCCTGGGTTATCATCCGCTCCTTCTCGGGTAAGGCCAAGCAGATCAGCCCATTGCTCTGGATCGTGGCGGCTGGGTTCGCCGTGTACTTTGTCTCGGGGCCAATTCAGGAGTTGCTGGCCGGTTAAATTCTGGAGCGAAAAACGGGGAGGGTCATGTGGCTCTCTCCGTTTTTCTGTTTTACGTGAGAAAACCACGCAGCAGAGATGCTGACCCCGACACATGATTGCGCATAGCAACGTGAGCACCTTGGGCATCGCCGGTGAGAATAGCCAGCACTATTTGCTCGTGCTGTTGATTTGAGTGAGCAATGTTGGGGGCCAGAAGCGGAATCTCGTCGAGGAGCTCATTCACGAGCATGCGGCTGTGAGCCGCTTGCGCCAATAGTGAGGAGGACCCCGAGAGCTCGGCAATCAGTAGATGCAATCGAGAATCGAGTCGCCGATAGTCAGCGTCATCGGCTGCTCTGCTCTCGGCGAGCACAGCCCAGAGTTGTTCTCGTTCCGTTGACGAAAGGGCTCTCTCGCTGGCGTGCCTCGCGGCACCCGTTTCGAGAACGTCACGCAGAATGAGAATGTCCACAATCTCTTCACGGGTAAAATTGGTGCGGGGCAAAAGCTCTCCATCACGACCCAGCTGGATGGCCCCGGACGGGACCTCCTCCACGACGAAAGTTCCCCCGTAGCGACCGCGCCGCACGAGCAAATAGCCCGCGTCAACTAAAGACGAAATGGCATCCCGCACGGTGTCGCGGCTCACGTTGAGCATCGTCGCCAATTCACGCTCGGGGGGCATCTGGTCGCCGGGTGACGCCAACCCTAAGCGGATCGTTTGGAGCAGGCGTTCAACAGTCTCTTCGTAGGCATTGCCCCCGCGCACGGGGCGAAGAAGCAGCTCTTTCATGACCGTTATAGCGGTGTTACGTAGGCCGCAGAGATTCCACCGTCAACGAGGAAAGTGGATCCCGTAATGAACGAAGAATCATCACTTGCCAAGAACGCCACGGCGGCGGCGAGTTCTTCGGGCTTAGCGAAGCGCCCAATGGGGATGTGGATGAGGCGACGCTGGGCGCGCTCGGGGTCTTTGGAGAACAACTCCTGCAGCAGGGGAGTGTCGGCGGGGCCGGGGCAAAGCGCGTTGACGCGAATTCCTTGGCGAGCAAACTGAACCCCCAGTTCGCGGCTCATAGCCAGCACACCACCCTTAGAAGCGGTGTAAGAGATCTGCGAAGTGGCCGATCCCATCACGGCCACAAACGAAGCGGTGTTGATGATGGATCCGCTTTGTTGGCGCACCATGTGGCGCAAGGCAGACCGGCAGCATAGGTAAACCGACTTGAGATTGACGTCTTGCACCTTTTGCCAGGCCGGGAGCTCGGTGGTTTCGATGGAGTCGTCATCGGGCGGTGAGATTCCAGCGTTGTTGAAGGCAATGTCGACGGAACCGTATGTCTTGTAGGCCGTGTCAAAAAGATTGTCGACTTGGTCTTCTTCGGTCACGTTTACCTTCACGAAAATGCCGCCGACCTCTGCGGCTGCTTTCTCTCCGGCGACAACATCCATGTCACCGATGACAACGATGGCGCCTTCCGCAGCAAAACGTCTTGCGGTGGCAAACCCAATGCCGCTGGCGCCTCCGGTGATGACGGCTACTTTGCCGGTCAGGCGTTGCGTGAGGTCAATCTTTTCAATACTCATGGTGGCTCTCTCTCATCGGATGCGGTTGTTTGTGGAAGTTTTCAGTCGGCAGGGATAAAGACGTTCTTTGTTTCGGTGAAGGCCAGAGCGGCGTCGGGTCCCAACTCGCGGCCCAGCCCTGATTGCTTGAAGCCGCCGAAGGGAGTGTTGTAGCGAACGGAGGAGTGCGAGTTGACCGACAGATTGCCGGATTCGATACCGCGGGAGATGCGCAAGGCGCGTCCAACGTCTCTCGTCCAAATTGACCCGGAGAGCCCATAATCTGAGTCATTTGCGAGGGTCATGGCGTCGTCGTCATCGTCGAAAGGCAAGACCGTGACGACGGGGCCAAAGATTTCGTCAACGGCGCTGGGGTGCTGCCGAGAATCAGGCGTCAGCACTGTGGGGGCGAACCAGAAACCCGGGCCGCTTGGGGCGGAGCCACGGAACGCAACAGGCGCGTCGCTTGGCACGTACGACGACACACTGTCGAAGTGAGTTTGAGAGACCAGTGGTCCCATCTCTGTTGCCTCATCATTGGGATCTCCCACTTTGACCCCCTTGACAGCGGGTTCCAGTAGTTCCATGAATCGGTCGTAGACACTGCGCTGAACCAAGATGCGACTGCGGGCACAGCAGTCCTGGCCAGCATTCTCAAAAACCCCATAGGGGGCCGCCGCCGCAGCCTTTTCGAGGTCAGCGTCAGCAAAGACAATGTTGGCGCTCTTGCCGCCGAGTTCAAGGGTGACGCGCTTAATCTGGTCGGCGCATCCCGCCATGATCCTCTTGCCCACCTCGGTGGAGCCGGTAAAGACAACTTTGCGCACGGTCTTGTGCGTGACGAAGCGTTCACCAACGACGGATCCGCGTCCGGGAAGTACCTGAAACAGGCCTTCGGGCAGGCCCGATTGCAGTGCCAGCTCTCCCAAGCGAATACTGGT
>JBLHYZ010000076.1:0-5371 GCA_047631115.1 Alpinimonas sp.
GAAGCGTACGCAGCCGCGCGCCTGAAACCCAGTCGGAGCGCGACGCTGGACCGCCCTTGCCTTTTCCCTGTGTTTTGGTTTTCGTTGCCACGTTTGTGAGTCTACTCGCCGAGATTCTGCATGATTTTGGCCAGAGCGACGAGGTCAATTTTTCCATTCAAGAGTCTCGGCAATGCGGCTACATGGTGGATCACTCGAGGGGCGGCAGCGCGGCCCAGATGAGCGACAACACCGTCGTACAGCCGATCGTCGAGGGCGTCCCGTTCGGCGGATGCCACAAAGCCCGGCACGATCAGAGCAGGGCACTGACCCCATTCCGAATTTGGAATACTTACGGCCACCACAGTCTCACAACCCTCGACAGAACGCGCGGCAGCTTCCACAGCGTCGAGGGAAATCTTGAGCCCACCTGAAATGATCACGCGATCTAGGCGCCCCGTGAGAGCAAGAACACCTTGACTGATGACACCGGCATCTCCGGTGCGATACCAACGGATGGCGTTCTCAGTGACAAAACGATCAGATGTGAGCGGGCCATTCTCGAGATATGCCTCCGCCAGAACCGGTCCGCTCACCCACACTTCCCGCGTAACGGGGTCGCCAATTTTGACGGTGACACCCGAAAGTGCTGTGCCCTCGTAAACACAGCCGCCAGCCGTCTCGCTCGAGCCGTAGGTGGCCACAACGTTCCACCCCAGAGCACGGGCGCGGCTTGCCAGTGCGGGTTCAAGCGCTTGCCCCCCAATCAGCAGGGCGTCCAGCTTGCCGATGGTGGCGCGGGCAGATAGGTCGACCGCGTTGCCCGAAGACACTTCGTCTTCGGCATATTCCACGAGGCGGGCTAATTGCAGTGGCACGAGTGACGTGTAGCGGCGGGCAGAGTCCATTGTGTCCACATGCTCGGCAAAAGCCTGGGCATCAAAGTGACCCCGCGGAAGAACAACTGGCGCGATGCCGCTCATGATGGAGCGCACCAAAACCGAAATTCCCGCAATATAGGTGAGCGGGAGTGCCAGGAGCCACTGGCCGGGACCTCCCAGGGCCTCCTGGGCTGCGTCCCCACTTGCCAGCAACGCGGAACTAGACAGTGCCACTCTCTTGGGCGGGCCGCTGGACCCTGACGTCTCAATGACGACGGCAACAGAATGGAGGACCCGGGGAATCTGAGCTACTTCCTCAGCGGAGCCGCCCCGCACCGCGAGAAGATCTTTGGGAAGCAGGGCGGCACCGCCGTTCAGGGCTGCCCTCAGAGCGGTCATGACCGCGTCGACATCGGACGCGTCGACGACCCGGAGTTCCCGCGACGCCACGATTAGAACTGCCAGGGGTAAGGGGACCAGTCGGGCTCGCGCTTCTCCAGAAAGGAGTCCCGGCCTTCGACGGCCTCGTCGGTGCCATAAGCGAGGCGCGTTGCCTCCCCAGCGAAGACCTGCTGGCCGACCATTCCGTCGTCGACGGCATTGAATGCAAATTTAAGCATACGAATGGCGGTGGGCGATTTTGTCATAATGGTGCGGGCCCAGTCAAGGGCTGCGGACTCTAGTTCGGCGTGCGGCACGACGCGGTTGATCGCGCCCATTTCATAGGCCCGGTCGGCGCTGTACTCCTCGGCAAGGAAGAAGACCTCGCGAGCAAACTTTTGACCGACCTGACGGGCAAAGTACGCACTGCCGTATCCGGCGTCGAAGGAGCCCACATCAGCATCCGTCTGCTTGAAATGTGCGTGTTCCCTGCTCGCAATAGTGAGGTCGCAGACCACATGCAGGGAGTGGCCGCCTCCGGCAGCCCATCCGGGTACAACCGCAATGACAACCTTGGGCATAAACCGAATCATGCGCTGGACTTCGAGAATGTGCAGGCGTCCCGTCGACAAAGAACCATCCGCATACTGATAGCCATCACGGCCACGAATGCGTTGGTCCCCGCCGCTACAGAATGCCCAACCGCCATCTTTTGGGCTCGGCCCGTTGCCCGTGAGCAGCACGACACCGATCTTGGAATTCTGGCGGGCATCGTCCAACGCCCGATACAGCTCGTCGACTGTTTGTGGCCTAAAGGCGTTGCGGACCTCGGGACGATTGAAGGCAACCCGAGCAATCTGTCCCGAAATATGCAGGTGGTACGTAATATCGGTGAAGTCTTCCGACCCCGGAGCAACAACCCACTGCGTGGCGTCAAAAATTTCAGAAACTACTGCGTTCATGGGTCCAGCCTACGCATCGTGGCCAAGAGTGAAAGACTGTGCTCATGCTTCCTCGCCTTGCTGAGATTTTATCGACCACCCGCGTTGTCGCGCTTCCTCTCAACGCCCGCTTTCGCGGCCTCTGGGAGCGCGAAGCTTTGCTGTTCGAGGGGCCGCAGGGATGGACCGAATTTAGCCCTTTCGCCGACTACTACGACACGGAGGCAAGCATCTGGCTAGCTGCCGCAATCGACTTCGGCTATCACGAGACGCCTCCCCTGCACCGAACCCACGTGAGCGTAAACGCGACAGTACCGGCTGTTGACGTCAGCGAAGTGTCCCTTGTTCTTTCGGCCTTTAACGGATGCCGCACGGCCAAGGTAAAGGTGGCCGAGGCGGGGCAGACACTGTCCGAAGATGTCGCTCGCGTGCGCGCCGTTCGCTCCACCCTCGGAGCAGAAGGTCGCATCCGCATCGACGCCAACGGGGGCTGGAACGTAGACGAGGCCGAACGGGCAATTCATGCCCTTGCCGACTGCGACCTCGAATACGTTGAACAGCCGTGTGCCACCGTGGAAGAGCTTGCCGAGCTACGACAGCGAATCAAGTACATGGATATTCCCATTGCTGCTGACGAGAGCGTGCGCCGTGCAGAGGACCCGCTTGCCGTTGCTCGGGCTGGCGCGGCCAATCTCCTGGTTATCAAGGCACAGCCTCTGGGCGGTATTCACCGCGCCCTCGACCTCGTGAATGAGGCCGGGTTGCCGGTCGTCGTCTCCAGCGCGCTCGACACCAGCGTCGGCCTCTCGATGGGGCTCTACCTCGCCGGAGCCCTCGATACGCTGAACTACGACTGCGGACTGGGAACAGGCGCCCTGCTGTCAAACGATGTAAGCGAGGACCCTCTCGTGCCTGTCAACGGCATGATTGAGATTCGTCGAACCGTGGTCTCCGAGGTACTGCTCAACAAGCACGCCGCCGAAACAGACCGTGCTAACTGGTGGCGAAACCGCCTGACCCGCGCCTACAAGGTCTTGGCGGCAGCCGAGCAAGCCGAGTAGCTCTTCGACCGGCATCCGCGACGTGCCAAAGTTACTGCCAGAGGAGTGACTTCAGGTTTCTTTACAGGCCTGAGTAGACGTGCAAACCCTTGAAAAAGATATTCACGATCGTGAAGTTGAACATGACGGCGGCGAAGCCAACCATCGCCAACCATGCTGACCGCGTTCCACGCCATCCACGCGTCGAGCGGGCGTGAATATAGCCGGCGTAAATCGTCCAGATAATGAAGGTCCAGACCTCTTTGGTGTCCCATCCCCAATAGCGACCCCATGCCTTTTCGGCCCAGACTGCGCCGGCGATGAGGGTGAAGGTCCAGAAGATGAAGCCGATGATGATGAGGCGGTACGCGTGGTTCTCGAGTTGAATCGAGTCGGGGAGGCGCTTGAGAAACTCGAGGCGTGAGCGACGCGCCGGCTTTGGTGCGGGGGTGGCAACGCCAGTTGCCGTCGCAGTGGCCGTCGCGTTGGTCGTCACAGCTGCCGCGGAAGCAACGAGGGCCGCGGTATTCGCGGACTCTCGCTTATGCTGCAGAAGCTGCGCCAGCGACAGCGCAAAACCCAGCGCAAAGAAGCCGGTTCCCAAAGTCGCCACGAAAACGTGGATGACCAGCCAGTACGACTGCAACGCTGGCGGAAGAGGAACAACCTCAACGTAATAACGAGTGCTGGCAAGGCCAAGGAACAGCAGAGCAAAGCCGGTTACGAAGGTTCCGATAAAGCGCAGATCCAATTTAATATTCACGACGAGGAATACGGCCACGATGATCAAAGTTCCAGTCATTGCAAACTCGTACATGTTTGCCCAGGGCACTCGTGAAGCGGCAAAGCCCCGCATGAGGGTTGCCGCGAGCTGCACGACAAAGGCGAGAACAGTCAGTGCCATCGCAATGCGCGGAAGTTTCGACCCCTTGACCGTGGCATCATCACCCGCCCCGCGCGCCAGATCAATGGTGAAGAGGATAAACGCGAGGGCATAAATTGCCATCGACGAATACAGAGCTAATACGGAGTATTGAGAGAAAACGTCGGTCACGATGTCAATCCTAGGTTGGTTGCGATGGCACTATCGAGCGAGCTAACGGCCGAATCAAGAGTGGGGTCATCGCCGCGGGCAAGTCCAGCAGTCTCAATCTGGACTGCTCCACTCGGCAAAGTGGTGACGGTGACCCAGAGTCGGCGGCGAGGGATGAACAGAGAGATGAGCAAACCCGCAAGAGCGGCAAGGGCAAAGACCAAAACCCATCCCTGCGTGGGGTCCCGGTGAATGTCTAGCGAGGCGAAACGTTTGACGCCGTCGAACGTGACCGAACCGAGCCCGTTGGGAAGCTCTGCAGACTCCCCGGGCTTCAGCTCAATTGACTCAACACCCGTCTTGCCGCCGGTCAGTTGCGTGAGGTCTTTGGTGTCGAGGGCGTACACCGATCGCGCAATTCCCTCGTTGAGACCCAGGTCACCGGCATACACATTGAACGTGAGCTCCGGATCTACCAAATCGGGATACATCGAGAAGAGCGCACCGCTGTGCCCCGCGCTGACGGTGGGGTAGAAGAAACCAATCATGCCGATTTGTTGAGCGAGACCATCCGGTAATTTCACGACCCCCACAGAAGTCAGGTTGGCATCCTGCGGAAGAAACGGTGTGGAATCGGTAAAAATAACCTGACCAGAGGGGTCGCGCACGGTGATGGTGGGGGCATAACCGTTGCCGAGGAGATAGACGTCGGTGTCCGCGATGCGCAACGGTTCGTTCACCTTGATGTTCTGCTGTTCGGGGGTTCCTCCGCGCAGTTGGGTCGTTACGCTGGCGTTGTAATCCAGGGGCTGCCCAATCGCGTTGGGGTTCTGCTGCTCGTAGGTGACCTTGAACGAATCGAGCGAGACCGAGTACGGCGGCAAAGTGGACGGGTCGAAGAAGCGACCCGGGTTGAAAGAGTCGTACGCCAGCAACGAGTTGGTGAACCCTTGACCCTCAACAACGACACGTTGACCGGCAAAGCCGAACCCACCGCCAAAGCCGACGGTAAGCAAAACTCCCACGAGGGCAAAGTGGAAGATGAGGTTTCCCGTTTCGCGGGCGTAACCACGTTCAGCCGAAATAGTCAGCATTGATCCGCGGTCGTAGCGCCGA
>JBLHYZ010000077.1:0-5336 GCA_047631115.1 Alpinimonas sp.
TCAAAGTTGCTGAGGATGCGGTCGCGAACGGCGACTGCTTCTTCGATGGTCTTGAGGCCAATTGCCTCATCGGCAACGCCCGGGATGGGAAACGTGCGCGACACAGAACCGGCGGTAAATACGACGTGGTCGTAACCGTGAGTGAAGCTCTCGCCAGCGTTAGGCACAATGGTGGCAGCCTTCGTTGCGTGGTTAATTCCGGTGACTTTTCCAGCAATGATGCGGGTGGTCTTGAGATGTGAACGGTGAGCGACCACGGCGTGACGCGGTTCAATCGAACCGGCAGCCACCTCGGGGAGGAAGGGCTGGTATGTCATGTAGGGAAGGGGATCAACAATGGTGACTTCCGCCTCGCCCTTCTTCAGCCATTTTTCGAGCTTCCACGCGGTGTAAAAACCGGCGTAACCGCCGCCAACTATCAGAATCTTGGGCACAGGAAAAGGTCTCCACTCACAGAACAGGGGGTGTAATTGTTTCTTCTTCGATGTCTTCCGTCTCAGGGACATCGTCAACAGAACGAACTCGCCGGACAACACCGATGGTTCCCAGCCCTATAAGAGTACCGAATCCCAACAGAAACGCTAATGGGAGCGCCACGTTTGTTCCCGTAAAGACAGTCGGAGCTCCAGAAAACTGCGATGATTCATCGGGCAATGGCAACGGGGTGGGGGTCGCTGTTGCTTCTGACGACGCAATCGGCTCAGATTCGGCCCGGCGATACAGGTGAATCCACTCCGCCAAATCCCCCAGGGGATTAGCCTCGACGGGGGCAACATCGGCCGAGACCGCGGCAGCAGCATTGATGATGCCGTAACCATAGGTCGGGCTGGGCACTGAGCCAACAGGAGTGGCTGTTGCCAACACTCGCTGAATAACATTGGCCGCATTAAGTTCAGGATGCGACGCTCGAACCAACGCCACCATCCCGGCAACTAAGGGGGTTGCGCCGCTGGAGCCCGACCACGTCATGTATTGCCCTGAGGCAGAGACTCCCACGAGCTCTTCACCGGGAGCCGCGACCCCAATGGTGATTCCTTGGCTCGACGCGTCGTAGCTTGCTTCGCCGTTGGCATCGAGCCCGGCAACGGTGAGGACACCGGGGATTGTTGCGGGAGCACCGACTTCTTCGGTACCTGTGCCACGGTTTCCTGCGGCGGCAACGATGACCACGTCATTGTCAAACGCGTATGAGAAGGCGTCGTCCCAGCTGCGAGGCCACTCTAGTGAGTTTCGGGTAAGGGACATGTTGATAACGGTGGCTCCGTTGTCGACAGACCAGCGAATGGCCTGAGCGATTTGATCGTCGGATGAGATATCGGTTGTGACCCCTAAGGCCACAGATGCCGAAAGAAGTGAAGCCTCGGGAGCGGTGCCGATAACCCCCGCCCCGGCTCCGGTGCCCCGTCCGGCGAGCAATGATGCCACCAGAGTTCCGTGGTCGAGCGACGCCCCCACTGCTGTGCGGCCATCCGCCGACCCGATGCCAGAGAAGTCTGCGCCCCCAATGACGGCATCACCCAAGTCCGCAACGTTGCCGATTCCCGAGTCGATGACAGAGACGATGACGCCGCCGCCGCGCGTGACATTCCAGGCGTCATAAAAGCCATACGTGCTGAGCCAGTACTCCAGGCCACGAATCGTGTCTGCCTGGGCAGGCACCGCTTGCCCCAAGGACAGCGGCACAACCGTAACGAGAGCGAGCGCCACGCTGAGAAGGCGATTGCGAAATATCACGCGTCGTAATCCAGGCACTGACACACGCTCGCAGACCACGAGCAGCGCGCTAACGCCAGGTCACCGATGGGATTGATTCCGGAGCCCACGGCGAGGGCGTGGCCAGCAAGAGCATGTAAACACTTGACGCGCACAGGCATGCCACCGGCCGAAATTCCTTCAAGTTGGGGAACGACAAGAAGGCTGTCGCGGTCGGCAATGTAGTTTTCGTGGGCCACCAGATACTTGGCCTGCATCGCTTCGTCGTCTGCTAAGACCGCTGAAAATTCATTCATCACCTGAGTGGCTTCCAGCTCTGACAGAGCGGCGGTCGCGGCAGGGTGAGTCAGGTAGTACAGGGTGGGGAAAGGAGTGCCATCGGCCAACCGTGGCGCTGTCGCGACAACGGTAGGGGCACCGCAGACACACCTCGCGGGGATGCCAATAACATCGCGCGCGGGTCGACCCAGTTGCGCAGAGACCAGGCGAATATCGTCATCGGTCGGGGGCGGAAAGGGCGGTCGCATGTCAGCCTCCGGTCGCCGCAGGAATGCTGGGAGCAAGTTCCGCGGGAGTTTGCGTGCCAAGGCCGGCCACAAGGAACGACCCCAACAAACCAGCAACCCAATCGTTGTTGGTGTTTTTCAGTTCAGTTGTTTCTAACACACGCTTGTTGGGATCTAGTGTGACGTCGTTGATCACGAGGTAACTAATCTCGCCAGGCATCACGTAATAGAGGCGATCTCGGGCCTGAGCTCGCACGTATGCCGGATCATCCCAGCGCGCACGCTGTGAGGTGAGATCGTCTAGTTCGGCTTGCGTTGAGGCTCCCACCGATCGCAGGTCGGCGATTTGCTGCCGCTGCTCGATGAGAATTTGAAGCTGCGGTGCCAGAATCAGCACACCGAGAAGGGTCAGCCCCATGATCAACATGGTGAAGCCCGACAGTCGAATACTGCCGAGCCAGACGCCAGCCTTGTTGGTGCCGACGGCCATAGCCACCGGCACCTTTGTCAGACGTCTGTTTTTCACCATCGCGTTATATCTCTTGCGAACCTAAGCGGTAAAGCGAGGGAACGCAGTGCGACCGGCGTAGAACGCGGCCTCATCCAGTTCTTCTTCGATGCGTAGGAGCTGGTTGTACTTGGCAACGCGCTCGCTGCGGGCAGGGGCACCGGTCTTGATCTGACCAGCATCGGTTGCGACAGCAAGGTCGGCAATCATGGTGTCTTCGGTCTCACCGGAACGGTGCGACAGGATGGCTTTCATGCCGTTGCGCTGAGCCAACGCCACGGCGTCGAGCGTCTCGGTGAGGGTACCAATCTGGTTGACCTTCACCAGGA
The DNA here is from genome assembly GCA_047631115.1 of Alpinimonas sp. GTDB lineage: Bacteria > Actinomycetota > Actinomycetes > Actinomycetales > Microbacteriaceae > Alpinimonas. The sequence continues at coordinate 3,057 of JBLHYZ010000077.1, forward strand.
TGGAGTTACCGGCCTTTTTGGCGATGCCATCAGCAAGGCGCTTGGGGTTGGTGACATACAGGTCATCGCCAACGATTTGTACCTTATCGCCGAGTTCGGCGGTCAGGTGCGTCCAGCCCTCCCAGTCGTTCTCATCGAGAGGATCTTCAATGGAAACGAGGGGGAACGATGCGGCAAGGTCGGCGTAATAGGCGGTGAGTTCGCCCGCCGAGAGCTTCTTACCCTCGAAGGAGTAAGCGCCGTCGTGGTAGAACTCGGTAGCCGCAACGTCGAGCGCAAGCCCAATATCGGTGCCGGGCTTGAAGCCGGCCTGCTCGATGGCCTCAACGATGAACTCGAGAGCCGCACGATTGTTGGGCAAGTCGGGAGCAAAGCCACCCTCGTCGCCGAGGCCCGTGGAGAAGCCCTTGGTCTTGAGCAGCGACTTGAGGGAGTGGTAAACCTCAACACCCCAACGAAGTGCTTCGGAGAAGGACTCTGCGCCGAGGGGCACGGCCATGAATTCTTGGATGTCAACACCGGTGTCAGCGTGTGCGCCACCATTGACGATGTTCATGAGGGGAACGGGCAGCGTGTGCGCGTTTGGTCCACCTAGGTAACGAAAGAGGGGGAGGTCAGCGGAGTCAGCGGCGGCCTTGGCCACAGCAAGGCTCACACCAAGAATCGAGTTAGCACCGAGGCGCTGCTTGTTCTCGGTGCCATCGAGCTCAATCATCATGGCGTCGATGAGGCGCTGGTCGCTGGCGTCGTAGCCTTCGAGTGCAGGGCCAATCTCGTCGATCACAGCGGCTACAGCTTTTTGAACGCCACGGCCGAGGTAACGGCTCTTGTCGTTGTCGCGCAATTCGTACGCTTCGAAGGCACCGGTGGATGCGCCCGACGGAACAGCGGCGCGCGCAAGCACGCCATCTTCGAGAAGAACCTCTACTTCGATCGTGGGGTTTCCACGAGAGTCGAGAATTTCACGGGCGCCGATGGCGTCAATGATGGCCACATTGTCTCCTTGTGCATAGGTGTTTCATTGAAAAAATGAGAGGGAATTAAGACAATTCTACGGGAGCAACAATCGAGCGCCCCCAAACGACGGGCTTCTAGACCAAAGGCTTCACCAGCAGGTTTTGTGCTCGGTCGGCCTCCACCCCCACAAAAGCGAAGCTATCGAACCCGGCCACTCGTGCGCGTTCCAGCAACGGAGTCATATTCTTGACCCGCTTTTCGAGGCGAACTCGCACGCCGCGGGCCACGAACTCGTTCTTGAGCGTGATGAGGGTGGCCACCGGCACGTCACTCTCGTGCACCAAAACGATGGATTCGCCGGTCGAGCTTTCATCCACCTCGATGAGGTCGACAATGCGTTCGAAGCCGATGGAAAAGCCCGCGGCCGGCACATCTTGGCCGAGAAAACGACCGATCATGCCGTCGTAACGACCACCGCCACCAATCGAGCTTCCGGATGCGGGATGCGCAATCTCAAAGATGGTGCCGGTGTAGTAGCCCATGCCCCGAACCAGGGTGGGGTCGAAGCGAACCTCGACACCCGGGGGTAACCCGGTGAGGGCGTTCGCCAGAGTTTCGAGAGCGGCGACGGCGTCGGGGTCGATTCCTTCGGGAAGGACACTGAGAATTCCCGCCGTGCTCATGAGCACTCCCCCGCTGGCCAGGTGCGGCTCAATGCGCTCGAGAAGGCCGCCGAGAACGGCCGCTGCATCCGCGCCAAACTCCGCAAGTTCTGCCACGACGCCCGTAGCTCCAATCTTGTCGAGCTTGTCGATCGAAATCAGTGCTTGGCCAAAGCGTTCGGTGGCGAAGCCGCAGTAATGCAAGATTCCGGCGAGGATGCGGCGGTCGTTGACGCGAATGGTACAACCGGTGAGACCGAGCGCCGCAAGAGTGAAGGAAGTGGCTGTGATGAGCTCGACTTCGGCAAGCTGGCTTGCCTCGCCGATGATGTCGATGTCGCATTGCACGAATTGGCGGTACCGACCCTTTTGCGGGCGCTCCGCCCGCCACACGGGCGCAATCTGAATGGCCCGAAAAACACTCGGTAGTTCGGCGCGGTGGCTGGCATAGAAGCGAGCCAAGGGAACGGTGAGGTCAAAACGCAGACCGAGGTCGGCGAGCGCGTGAGCGTCGCCGGAGGCAGCCGCTGCGGAAAGGTCGTCGTGGGTCAAGCCTCGTTTGAGGACGCTAAAGCCCAGCTTCTCGTTGTCACCGCCGAGTCCCGAGTGCAGCCGGTCGAAATCCTCGACCACGGGGGTCTCGATTTCGTCGAACCCGTGG
>JBLHYZ010000078.1:0-5278 GCA_047631115.1 Alpinimonas sp.
CACGTTGGGCGATGAAGTTCGAGTGACCGTGATTGCTGCTGGCTTTGACGGGGGGGAGCCCGCACACCGCCCGGCACCTCGTGCGACATACAACTCGACTGATACCGGCTCTGTGCTGCCTCTCACCACGGCTGCCGTGGTTGACGAGACCGTTGTCACCTCCACCACGGGCGTGTTTTCAGACGATGACTACATTGCGGTCATGACAACCCCAGCAACGACCGCTTCTCTTTCCATCGATCCCGTCTTTGCCGATGACGACCTCGATGTCCCTGACTTCCTCAAATAACATGCTCGCCGAGCGGCTCCAGATTGTTCGTGACGGAATCAGCAAAGCGTGTGCTGCTGAAGGGAGAGACTCCGCGGACGTCACTCTGATCGTGGTGACCAAGTTTCATCCCGTCAGCACCATGCGTGAGCTTTTCGCTCTGGGGGTTCGCGACTTTGGTGAGAATCGTCATCAAGAAGCTGAGCGCAAGGCGGAAGAGTTGCAGGATCTAGAAATGAGATTGCACTTCATCGGTCAGCTGCAATCCAATAAGGCTGCGGCCGTTCGGCGATACGCCGATGTCGTTCACTCCGTTGATCGACCTGCCTTGGTGACGGCACTTGGCAAGGCATCCGCCGAACCTATTGAGTGTTTTCTGCAACTCAACTTGACCGATGATCCCGGCCGCGGGGGAGTGGCACCCTCGGAATTGAGCGAGCTGGCTGAGCTGGCCGCTGCCACGGCGAGTCTTCGGGTGATGGGCGTTATGGCAGTTGCACCGCTCCAGGTAGACCCGCGGCAAGCTTTTGTGAAAGTTCGGGAATGCTCGGAAGCTCTGCGCGCCATCATTCCAGAGGCGGTGTACATTTCTGCCGGGATGTCCTATGACTATGCCGAGGCCATCGCCGAAGGCGCGACACACCTAAGAATTGGCACGGCAATCACGGGAGAACGTCCTCCGACAAGTTAATCTCGTCATAGACGCATTACTAACCCGGAGGTTTCAATGTCCAACCCGCTCAAGAAGACCATGGTCTATCTCGGTCTCGCCGACGAGGACGAATATGAAACTTCCGTGCCCGCCTCAGCAGCGCCTCACGCGCAATCAGCACCGGCTGGCCGCGCTCCGGTCACCAACATTCGCAAGAATAACGCACCAAAGCAGCAGGTTGTGAGTGACATGAATGAAATCGTGACAGTTCATCCCAAGCAGTACAGCGATGCAAAGGTCATCGCCGAAAACTTTCGTGAGGGTATCCCCGTCATCATCAACCTGTCGCAAATGACAGAAACTGATGCCCGTCGCCTGATTGACTTTGCCTCCGGCCTCTCGCAGGGCCTCTACGGCAAAATTGAACGAGTAACGAGCAAAGTCTTTTTGCTTTCGCCTTCACACGTTTCCATCACCGGCGATCCTGCTGCAAACACCGCTGAGGTCGATACGACCTTCTTCGGTCAGTAGCCCTCGACGTTACGTCGAACTAACCTGTGAATCCCCTCGCCATAGTCCTTTGGATTGTCTACGTAGCTCTCTCCATCTTTATTTTTGCGATGTGGGGTCGGCTCATTCTTGATTTCGTTCAAGCGTTCGTCAGATCGTGGCGGCCGCGAGGGCCAATCCTCATTGTTGTCAGTTTCGTCTACACTGTCACTGATCGCCCTCTTCGGTTTATTCGACGGTTCATCAAACCCGTTTCTTTTGGAGCGATTTCCCTGGACTTCGGCTGGACCGTCGTTATGCTAGGAGCTATTCTTGCGTCGTCAATTGTGACCTCAACCTTGAGTTCCATCAGCGTTTAGGGATCTCGTCTTTTTCGATATCTTCAGTGGACTTTGCTAACGTAGACAGGTCACCGTCGCGTGGCAAATTTTTTTTCAGTAACGAAGGTGGCACAGAATGGCTTTAACGCCTGAAGATGTGGTCAACAAAAGGTTTCAGCAGACGAAGTTCCGCGAAGGCTATGACCAAGACGAGGTTGATGACTTCCTCGATGAAATTGTTGTAGAGCTTCGCCGACTGACGCAGGAGAACGAAGAGCTCCGCGCCAAGCTGGATGCCCTTGAAGCCCGCCAAGGCAACGGTCCTTCACCTGTTTCGGTCCCCGCACCCGTTGTTGCAGCCGTTGTCGCTCCAACACCCATTCCAGTGTCTGAAGAAGTTGACACGACCAGCTCGAACAACCTCTTGCAGCTTGCTCGTCGCCTCCATGAGGAGCACGTGCGTGAAGGTGTTCAGAAGCGTGATGAGCTCATCGCCGAGGGTCACGAGACCGCAACTCGTTTGGTACTAGAGGCAGAGACCGCCCAGCGCGCGTCCCTCAAGAAATTTGAATCAGACAAATCGCAGCTCATGACAGCAATCGACGAGCTCAAGAGTTTTGAAAGTGAATACCGCCAGAAGCTTCATGTCTACATCTCCTCCGAGCTGGCAAATCTTGATGCAATGTCTGTCCCAAACGGGGGTCCCGTCGACTCCTCCGCAAAAGCCTAGGTGGTGACTTCGCAACGCCCCCGAGCAAAATGGGGCGTGCTGGTACTGCTTGGCGCGGCAGCGCTCGTGATTTATGTGGCCGATCAGGTCACGAAGATGCTGGTGGTTGCCCATCTCGTTGAGGGCCAGCCGGTGCAGGTTCTTGGTGACTTCTTGGTCTTTCACTTTGTGAGAAATCCGGGAGCGGCGTTCTCCTTGGCGTCTGGGTCCACCTGGATTTTCTCCATCTTGGCTGCAGTGGTTACGGCGGCAATCATCTTTTTTGCACGAAAAATCACGTCCCCGGCCTGGGCCGTTGTCTTCGGACTGCTGCTGGGCGGAACCGTTGGTAACCTCACCGACCGCCTCACGCGCGAGCCGAGCTTTGGCGAAGGCCATGTCATTGATTTCATTTCCACGCCCTGGATGCTGCCAGCGATTTATAACATCGCTGATATCGCAATCGTCTCAAGCATGATTCTGTTTGTGTTACTCACAATTCTGGGAATCAATATTGACGGCACCCGCAACCGCAAAGAAAAGCCCGCCGAAGAAGTGTTGTAAAAAATGGAATCACGCTCATGTTCGGTTCCCGACGGCCTTGACGGCGCTCGCGTTGACGCAGGACTCGCACGGCTTTTCGGCTTCTCTCGCACGTTGGCGGCCGAGATTGCTGAAACTGGTGGCGTCGAAATGGATGGCCGCATTCTTGGCAAGTCCGACAAGCTCGTCGGCGAGGCCTTTCTCGCTGTCACCTGGCAACCCAAGGAGGAGCCGCGCATCATTCCGATGCTCGTGCCAGACTTTGGCATTGTTTATGACGACGCCGATATCGTCGTGGTTGATAAGCCGGTCGGTGTTGCTGCTCATCCCGCCGCGAGCTGGGAGGGCCCGACTGTCCTTGGCGCTCTCGCTGGCGCCGGATTCACAATCTCGACATCCGGGGCTGCGGAGCGTGCAGGAATCGTTCACCGGCTAGACGTCGGCACCAGTGGCCTCATGGCTGTTGCTAAGAGCGAGCTGGCCTACACTGCTCTCAAGAAGGCCTTTCACGACCGTGAAGTGACGAAGACGTATCACACGGTCGTTCAAGGTCACCCTGATCCGCTTGCGGGCACCATCGACGCTCCCATTGGTCGCCACCCGCGATCTGACTGGAAGTTTGCCGTCATCACCGACGGAAAGCGGTCCATCACGCATTACAAGACGCTTGAGGCATTTCGCTCGGCTTCCCTCCTCGAAGTGAAGCTCGAAACAGGGCGCACCCACCAGATTCGCGTTCACATGGCAGCTCAACGTCACCCGTGTGTGGGCGACACGCTCTACGGTGCCGATCCCACAATTTCTGCTCGACTGGGTTTGCAACGGCAGTGGCTCCATGCGCACAAGCTGGGATTCAATCATCCCGCCACGGGGGAGTGGGTCGAGTTCGAAAGTCCCTACCCGGCAGACCTCGAGCACGCCCTCGAGGTGCTCCGCTCGTAGGCCCTGACGCCTTAAGCTAGAGGTCCTAGATAAGCGCAAGAGACCGGAGTAAGACGTGGCGAAGGAAAACGATTCGTTCGTTCACCTGCACGTTCATTCTGAGTACTCAATGCTCGATGGAGCCGCTCGAGTCAAGCCACTGATTGATGCCGCGGTCGCCGCCAAGATGCCAGCCATCGCGATTACCGACCATGGCAACATGTTCGGCGCCTACGACTTCTGGAACACGGCTACCGATGCGGGAATCAAGCCCATCATCGGAACCGAGGCCTATCTCACGCCAGGAACGCATCGCACGGATAAGACGCGTATTCGCTGGAACGCTGGTGGCGATGACGATGTCTCCGGTTCGGGCGCGTATACCCACATGACGCTTCTGTCCTCTTCCACGGAAGGCATGCACAACCTCTTCCGAATGTCGTCACTGGCGTCATTGGAGGGGTACTACTTCAAGCCCCGCATGGACCGCGAGCTGCTCACTACCTACGGCAAAGGCCTTATTGGCACGTCGGGCTGCGTGGGTGGTGAAATTCAGACGCGATTGCGCATCGGGCAGTACAAAGAAGCGCTCGATGCCGCCGCCGAATTTAGAGACATTTTCGGCAAAGAAAACTTTTTCATCGAAATTATGGATCACGGCCTCGACATCGAACGTCGCACCATGACCGACCTGCTCAAGCTCGCCAAAGAACTTGATCTGCCCCTGTTGGCGACCAATGATCTGCATTACACGCACGCTCACGATGCCGAGGCGCACGCGGCACTGCTGTGCGTCCAGTCCGGTTCCACGCTGGACGACCCCAAGCGGTTCAAGTTCGATACGAACGAGTTTTACCTCAAGTCGGCCGCCGAAATGCGTAATGTGTTTCGCGATCACCCAGAGGCTTGCGATAACACATTGCTCATCGCCGAGCGCTGCGAGACCTCTTTCGCCAAGCGTGACCTCATGCCGCGTTTTCCGGTTCCTGAGGGCGAGACGGAGGAGTCCTGGTTCTCGAAAGAGGTTGATGCGGGGCTGGCCAAACGCTTCCCCGGCGGCGTCAGCGAGAAGCACGTCGCGCAGGCAAAGTACGAAGTCGACGTCATTATCCAAATGGGATTCCCCGGCTACTTTTTGGTCGTCTCAGACTTCATCGCCTGGGCGCGGGCGCAAGGTATTCGCGTGGGTCCTGGTCGTGGCTCGGCCGCCGGCTCGCTGGCTTCGTACGCCATGGGAATCACCGAGCTTGACCCTCTTCATCACGGACTCATCTTTGAGCGGTTTCTGAACCCTGAACGCGTCTCGATGCCCGACGTCGATGTCGACTTCGATGATCGCCGCCGCGGCGAGGTCA
>JBLHYZ010000079.1:0-5244 GCA_047631115.1 Alpinimonas sp.
ATGCCGACAACACCCGCATTTCCCTGGATAACAATCCCGGGATTGATTTTGTGGTGACGTCCCCTTCGCTCATGGCCGACCACATCATTGCGGCGCTTGATCGCCCGGATGCCATTGAACATTCCCGTAAGTTGGCAGCGTCCATGGCGGGCGGATCATGGGCGGGTCCCGGTAAAAAAGTTGTCGAGATTTTTGATTCCGTCGTCGGTCGCACCCCGCAAGGAGGCTAGATGTCACCAATCAGGACAGCGACAGCTGAATCTATGGCGGGTTCCGTGGACGTCACCGTGTTCATTCCCACCTTCAACGGCGAGAAGTATCTTGATCGGTTACTGACGGCCGTCGAAACGCAGGATTTCGCCGGTACCGTTGAGATCCTCATCATTGACTCCGGCTCTACCGATGCCACTCTTTCCATCATTGCCGAGCACCCAGCGGTTGGCTTGGTGCAGATTCCCGCCAGTGAATTTGGTCACGGCAAGACCCGCAATCTTGCGGCATCGTTGGCGCGTGGCAAGAACATCGCTTTCTTGAGCCATGACGCTGTTCCGGTCGGATCATCGTGGTTGGCCTCACTGGTCGCGCCGCTTGATCCCGCCGGGCTGGATTGTGTTGCCGTCGTCGGGAAGCAGGAAGCGCGCGCGGACTGTTTCCCGCTCCTCAAGTATGAAATTGAGGGTGTCTTCGCCCGTTGTGGGCCTGATGGCGAGGTTACCGCGGTGGATGGCAGCACTGTCTCTGCGGCAGTACTGGGGGAGGGCGAACTTTTCTACTCCGATGTGAACTCCGCTACCCGTCGCGATTTTCTGCTGAACGTCATCCCTTACCGCGATGTGAACTATTCGGAGGACATGGCATTCGCGCGTGACCTGTTGGTGGCCGGCTATCGCAAGGCATATCAGCCCGCCGCGGTGGTTGAACACTCCAATGACGTCACCCTCGCCGAGTACGGCAAGCGTATCTTCGACGAGAACCTCGGCATGCGTCGGGTGGGGGAGGGGCGCCGGTCGCTCAGCTGGGCCCAGGCCAAGCTGCGTGCCGTGCGCGACGTCGCCCGCTCTGCCGCCCGCATCCTGCGTGACACGGATTACACGGCTGGCGAGAAAGCTAAGTGGCTTCTGGAGAACCCTGCCTATGCGTGGAGTAAGTGGACCAACATCTATCGCGCCCTCAACATCGACCTCAGCGACACCGCTGCCATTGCGCGCTATTCGCTCGAGCACAGCCGCGCCAACGACTCGCATTGAGCTCAATATCTACTGAAATATAAGCCACTCTAGTAAATCGCTAGAGTCCCTTAGCTTTTGTTAGATATGAACGACCGAGGATCGATTCTGACGCGTTAACCCGGTATAGCATTCTCGTTATTCCGGGTTATTGTACTTAACCTGGAATAACTCTAGAATTATTCCAGGTTAGGGGAGTGACGAGTGAGTGAATCAGACGCTGCAGGTGGAGTAGGAACGTGGCCCTCCTGCGCCTGGGAACAACGTCCGTGGCGACAGAGTGTCCGGGGCGGCACGAGAGAAGATCGAGTCTTCTCTGAAATAACGACCATTATCCCACCGAAAATTTCGGATGTTGAGTTCGCGTTGCCCGCTGAGTTGGGGGGCGTCCTCGATGTGGCGCTAAGAGAAATTACGTCCTTAGACAACGCACACGGTCCAGTGCTTCACGCGCTCGGAACCCTTCTCCTTCGAACAGAAGCGGTGGCTTCGTCGAAAATTGAGCACATCGAAGCGAGCATGGACGACTACGCCCGTGCCATGTTTGGATCTCGGCAGAACGAATCCGCTATGTCGATGGTTTCCGCGACGCACGCCTTCGAAGGATTCCTGGACTCCGTTCAGGCAGATCCCATCACGCTGGTGGCAGTAAAAGAAGCACACCGCAAGCTCATGGAAGGCGACCCTCGCGAACGAAGCTATGCGGGTCGCTTTCGAGATGTTCAGAATTGGGTCGGCGGTAGCGATTTTTCTCCACGAGGGGCAATCTTCGTGCCGCCTGCACCAGAGACCGTGGATTCTTTGATGGATGACCTCGAAACCTTCGTCAATCGTGACGATCTCAGCATCCTCTTTCAAGCGGCAATCGCTCACGCCCAGTTTGAAACGATCCACCCTTTTACTGACGGCAACGGTCGAATCGGACGAGCACTCATCAACGTCATTCTGAGGCGGCGTCAGGCCACCACACGTGTTGTTGTCCCCTTGGCTTCGGCACTGGTCGTGAAACGCGACAACTACTTCGCACTTCTGGAGAGTTACCGGGACGGCGATCCGCTAGCAATCGTTCATTCTTTTGCACTAGCCGCAACTCTTGTTGTGCGGGAAGCGCGGAAAACAGCGAGCGAACTTGAAGCAATACCGGCCCGGTGGCGGGCCTCGGTTTCTCGGCTACGAACCGGCGGCTCCACCGAACGAATATTGGACCACCTTTTGGCCGTTCCGGTGGTCACCGCGGAGTCGTTGGTGAGGGCAATTGGGGTATCTCCCAGCAGTGTTTACAGCGCGCTTGAGCGCCTCGCGGAGGCGAACGTTATTCGGCCTCTCACGGATCGAACGCGAAACCAGGTTTGGGGGGCCTCGGCTGTGCTCGAAGAACTCGATGACTTGCAGATTCGCATTGCGATTGCGGCACGGGCCGCCGGCTAGCGAAACCCACTCACCTGTATTCCGGCCTAGATGTAGACGGCGGGGTCGACCCAGTTCAGGTCACCCGCGCTGACAACGGGATTGGCGACGAGCCCCGCTTTGGGGCGGGCTACGCCGGGGATGCCCACAACGATGGAGTCCGCGGGAACGTCACGCACGACGACAGCGTTGGCCCCTACGGCACTGTGGGCGCCAATGGTAAGCGGCCCGAGAATCTTGGCCCCGGCTCCCACCACAACACCGTTGCCGAGAGTGGGGTGGCGTTTGCCGGCCTCAAGCGAGCGGCCACCGAGTGTGACCCCGTGGTAGAGCATGACGTCATCGCCTATTTCGGCGGTTTCGCCGATGACAACGCCCATGCCGTGGTCAATGAAAAACCGGCGACCGATGCTCGCTCCGGGATGAATCTCAATGCCGGTGAGCGTGCGAGCAACCTGAGAACCAAGTCGTGCGGGGAACTTCACGTGGTGGTTCCACAGCCAGTGGTGCCAGCGATACGCCCAGATAGCGTGCAAGCCTGAGGCAACCACGAAGGTCTCAAACGCGTTGCGAGCAGCAGGGTCGTGAGACCGGGCATTACGGATATCTTCTCGAATATTGCACACAACTCCCAAGGTTATCGAGTGTTTGCCTGCATCATCCGTTGTTACGCCACGGGCGGGGGCTTAACCAACTCTGACCCCACCGTGAGGCAGGGTCAGAGAGCAAGAGAAAGTGCGACACGTTAGTCGCGGAAGTTCTCCCACAGCACGGTCGAGACGTAACGCTCTCCAAAGTCGCACACGATGGCAACAATGGTCTTGCCCGCGTTCTCAGGGCGCTTGGCAATCTCAACAGCAGCGTGGAAGATCGCACCGGTCGAGATGCCCGACAGAATGCCTTCTTCCGCTGCGAGGCGACGCCCCATCGCCAGCGACTGCTCAAGGTTCACATCGAAGATCTCGGTGTAGGCATCGCGGTCAAGGATGGCGGGAATGAAATTGGCGCCAATTCCCTGAATCTTGTGAGGACCAGGGGATCCACCGTTCAAGATCGGTGACTCGGCCGGTTCAATACCAATGATCTGTATGCCGGGCTTGCGTTCCTTGAGAACCTGCCCCACGCCGGAGATTGTTCCACCCGTGCCGATGCCGGCGATAAAAATATCAACCTTGCCGTCAGTGTCGGCCCAGATTTCCTCGGCCGTGGTGGTGCGGTGAATGTCAACGTTCGCTTGGTTCTCGAACTGCTTAGCCAAGATGGCACCGGGCGTTGCGGCGGCGATCTCTTCTGCCTTGCTGACGGTGCCCTTCATGCCTTCGGACCCGGGGGTCAAGACAATTTCTGCACCGTAGGCGCGAAGCAGCACGCGGCGCTCGACGCTCATGCTGTCGGGCATGGTCAAAATGACCTTGTAGCCGCGGGCAGCACCAATGAGGGCGAGGGCGATTCCTGTGTTACCGCTGGTGCCCTCCACGATTGTGCCACCGGGCTTTAGAGCACCAGACTTCTCGGCGGCATCGATGATGGCCTTACCAAGACGGTCTTTGACGCTGTTGCTGGGGTTGTAAAACTCAAGCTTGGCCAGAATGGTTGCGCCAGCACCTTCGTCAACGCGGTTGATGCGAACGAGAGGAGTGTTACCGGTGAGATCGGAAATATTGTCGTAAATACGAGCAGCCACGAGGAAGCCTTTTCTCTTGTCAAAAGTGATGGACGAACATCCGCACACACCGAACGTCTCCCTCAAGGGTATGAGATTCTTGGATGCGTGGGGCATTCTGTTACGTTCAGAGTCGACTATGACTAATTTATTGAGCCTCGATTCCCTTCGTTTGCAGGTCATTCAGACGCTTTCCGCTTCTGGCATAACTGAACCTGACGTGGATACTGAGCTCCTCCTTGGGCACGTGCTCGGCCTCAGCCGAGGCGAGATTCATGCCCGCCTCATCTTGAACGATTTCGTGAGTGACGAAAATGCGAGCCTCATTAGTGCGCTTGCCCGCCGCCGGGCGGCCCGCGAACCTCTTCAGCACATCTTGGGGGTGGCGTGGTTCCGTTCGCTCACTCTTGAGGTTGGCCCTGGAGTTTTCGTGCCGCGCCCCGAGACGGAACAACTGGCTCAAATGGCCATTGATGCGCTGCGCGTGCTTGCAGAGCCTGCCCCCATCGGCGTGGATCTCGGAACCGGCAGTGGTGCCATCGCCTTGGCCATGGCCTCTGAGGTTCCCCATGCCCGCATCTTCGCCGTGGAGAAAAGCTCCGAAGCTATGCCGTGGACGACAAAAAACTTTGCCCACGTGGGTGCCGACAATGCCACCCTCATCCAGGGCGATCTCACGGATGCTTTTTCAGAGCTGAACGGCTTGGTCGCTGTGGTGGCCTCCAATCCGCCGTATATTCCCAACGATGCCATTCCGCGCGACCCCGAAGTTCAGCTGCATGACCCTCACATAGCGCTCTATGGCGGTGATGACGGCCTAGATATCGTGCGTCTCGTCTCTCAGGCGGGCCTGCGCTTAGCCCGCTGCGGAGGAGCCCTCATGATGGAGCACGGTGAGTTGCAAGGCGAAGCCATTCGCACTCTCCTGACCGCGGATGGTTGGCGCGC
>JBLHYZ010000080.1:0-5228 GCA_047631115.1 Alpinimonas sp.
CAACATCGAGATCGTCGCTCAGCAAACGGCCAACTTTGACCGGGCAACCGCTTTGGACGTCACGACCAACCTGCTGCAGTCCAACCCCGACATCACCGGCGTCTTCGCCGAGAACGACGAAATGGCCCTGGGTGCAATCCAGGCTCTCGGTTCGCGCGCTGGCACCGATGTCATGGTCGTCGGATTCGATGGCACAGAAGATGGCTTTGCGGCTATCAATGATGGAACGCTCGTGGCAACCATTGCTCAGCAGCCGGCCCTTCTTGGTCAGCTTGCTGTCGAGGTTGCGTTGAGCATCATCAACGGTGACGCTGTCGAGGCAATCGTTCCTGTCGAGGTTGTTTCGGTCACCAAGCTGAACGTGGGCGACTTCTCCTCGTGAGCACAACACCGAACTCCGTCGTCGTTGTCGGATCAATTAACGTTGATCAGCTGATAACGGTCATGCGGCACCCTCTTCCTGGAGAGACTCTCATGGCAACGTCCATGAGAGTTCTCCCGGGAGGTAAAGGCGCGAACCAAGCGGTCGCTGCCGCACGTCTCGGAGCATCGGTGTCCATGGTGGGTATGGTGGGCAATGACCTCCATGCCCCCGTGGCTCTCGCCCTGATGACCAGCGCGGGTGTGGACGTGAGTCGTGTTGGTGTTGCCCCCGGAGCCACCGGTTTGGCTGTTGTGAGTGTTGCCGATGACGGTGAGAACACCATTGTCGTGATCCCTGGAACCAACGAGGAAATGGGGGCCGAGGCGGTTCACCGTTCTGCCTCCATTATCTCCAGCGCTGCCATCGTGGTGCTTCAGGGAGAAATCCCGGCTGCAGGAATAGAGGCGGCGGCAGCGCTGTGTGCCGGACGTCTGGTGCTCAACCTGGCTCCGGTCATTGCAGTGAATCGCGCGACGATCCTGAAAGCTGATCCCCTCGTGGTCAATGAACATGAGGCTGTTTTGGTCTTGGCTCAGCTCGATCCCAAGGCACCCACGGGACTCTCAGACACCGACCTTGTGGCGCGTTTGAAGGCCAGCGGATGCGCCTCCGTCGTTATGACCGTTGGGGCACGTGGGGCCCTGTGTGCCGTGGGAGCTGAGATTCTTGTGATTCCGTCACCCCACGTCGTCGCGGTGGATTCCTCCGGAGCGGGGGATGCCTTTGTCGGCGCGATGAGTGCTGTGCTTGCTTCCGGCCAGACACTTTTAGAGGCGGTGTCCATCGCTGTACGGGTGGGTGCCTTTGCCGTTCAAGGTCGCGGAACCCAGCCGTCCTATCCGTTCGCACACGATAAATTGCCGGAGGTAGCCGCGTGAAAAAGCGAGGAATTCTCAACGCCGACCTCAATGCCGCGCTGAGCCGCCTGGGCCACACCGATCTGATTATCGTTGCGGACTGTGGCATGCCGGCACCGCTGGGCGTGCCTGTTATTGACCTGGCCCTTGTTCGGGGGATTCCTGGCTGGAACGACGTGCTGGATGCCCTCCTCGAGGACATGATTTTTGAACGCTGCGTGGCGGCATCGGAAATTATCGACGGCACGGCCTACCCGTGGCTGACCGCACGTTTTGATGACGTCGAGTTCATCTCCCACGAAGAACTGAAGGTGCTGTCTTCGGGGGCCAAACTCTTCATTCGCACCGGCGAGGCCACTCCGTACGCCAACGTCGCCTTGTATTGCGGAGTTCCTTTCTAAAGACCTTCTTTCTATAAGTTATTGACTGTCCTTTGAGCAACCTCGACTTCGAGGCTGCCACACACATACGAATTGGCGTCACACCCCCGTGGCATCAAAAGTCATTGCGACGGGCAAGCCGGGGCGAGACGCTTCGATCTGTCATTCACGTCATCTTGCCAAAATCGGGCCGAATACCGGAAGGCCATGTGCCGATCTCCTGAGGGGCTAAGAATGCAACGTGGCCTGAATGTGACACGGTTGTGGTGTGTATCGGGTAAGAATGAGTCATGACCGTGAGAACCCCTGACCCCAATTCCGGCTGGTTGAGCGACGACGAGCTCGCGTCCATCCGGTTACGACTCCCGTTGCTCTATGTAGAAGCGATTCCAGTGCGCGTTGACGGCCTGGGTCAAGTGACCGAAATAGGCCTGCTTTTGCGTGCAACCAGTGTGGGTGGAATGAAGCGTACGATCGTGTCCGGGCGCGTCATGCATGGCGAGACCATTCGGCATGCCCTCTTCAGGCATCTCGAAAAGGATCTTGGCCCCATGGCCTTCCCGCTTCTTCCCGCCAACCCCAATCCGTTTCACGTCGCTGAATATTTCCCGACACCGGGAGTCTCCCCTTTTACTGATGATCGTCAGCACGCCGTCTCGTTGGCATATGTCGTTCCAGTGACCGGTACCTGTGATCCGAGGCAGGACGCGCTTGAAATCACCTGGTTGACTCCCGAGGAAGCAGCAAGCTCGGCAGTGAGCGATGAAATGGAGGGCGGACGGGGAATCTTGTTGCGTTCGGCCCTCGCTTCGGTCGGCCGGCTGCAATAGCGAGCAATGCTGAACGTCTGTGAAAAAGCGCGCCGCCCAATGACCACAAAAATTAGTCTGAACAGCGCGTCATAGTTCATTATTAGGGATGTATCCGTTTTTTAATTATGGAAAGTGACGAACGTGCCTGAAAACATAGAGTTCCGTGCCGCTAAGCGTGGCTTCGAACCCGCTGATGTCGACCGCGCGTTCGCTCAGATTACGAGTCGAATTGCTAATGCCCAAGAGCTTCGCGACGAGGCGGAAAAAGACATTGAGCGCCTAAGTCGCGAGCTTAACGAAGCTCGGCTCGCTGTTAAGCGAGCAAACTCGAAGCCAACTTTTTCCGACCTAGGCGCCGCGTTCGAGCAGACTCTCCGTGTCGCCGAAGAGCAGGCAGGGAAGCTTCTCCAGGATGCCAGCGAGGAAGTTGCGACGGCTCGGGATTCGGCGAAGGCGGATGCTGAACGCATTCAGGTGTCTTCGGAACGCCAAGCCCACAAGCTTCTAGCCGAGGCCGAGAAGCGGTCCGAAAAGGTTTTGGAAGACAGCACCAGGCGCTCTGTTGACCTTGTCGCAGATGCTGAAGCGCAGCTGGAAGCGGCAAACCTAGCTCTAAGCGTTGCGGCTAAGGCAATCGCAGCCATCGAGAAGAAGGCTGCTGCCGACACTCGCGAAATCATGGACAACGCCAAGCTTGAGACGGAACAGGCTCGCCGCGAGATGGCGACGTTGCGTGACCTCCAGTCTCGCGATCAGCTTCGGATTGAACGTGAGGTTGCGGTCACCCGCGAAAAGGCTCAACGCGAAAACGAGCGTCTCGCAGAAGAGACGTCTGCTTTCATTGCAGAAATTTTGGCTGATGCGCAGCTTCAAGTTGCTGAGGCCGATCGAAAAGCCGAGCAACTAATAGGAGCTGCAGATTCCCTCTCGGGCAAGGCCCACCAAGACGCAGATGCTCTTCGTCGGGGGTCTCAAGCGACCGCTGCCGGAATTATTTCACGCGCTCAAGAGCGTGCGCAAACGCTCAATAATCAGACGTTCGAATACAAGACGAAGGTCTTGGCGGAGGCTGCCATGACCATCGCTAACCTAGAAGATGCGCGACTGCGTATTCTCGACTTCAATGGTGAACTGGCGGCAATGGATACAGTCGACGATTCGTCGCTCTCGGTATAACAAGCTCTGGTATGCCAGGGGCTTCTGGCTCTTGACTCCTGTCAGCCTGTAATCTTAACCAGGCTTTACACTTCTTCAATATCTCATCATTTTTCTAGGGGCACATCGTGGATGAACTTGGTACGTTTCGTACTGCTCGACGCAGCGGATACGACACAGAGGATGTCACGCGCGCCTTTAACGACATAACCTCGCGAGCAGAGCGTCTTGAAGCGGAACGCTTGACGGCTGAAAAGTCTGCTGAACGACTTTCTCGTGAGCTTGCTGAAGCGCGTGCGACCCTCAAGCGGGCGTCTTCTAAGCCCAGCTTCGCGGACTTGGGTTCTGCCTTTGAGCAGACGTTGCGAGTTGCTGAAGAGCAGGCTGGCAAAATGGTTCAAGATGCTGCGGCTGAGGCTGCGGCACTTCGCGAGAATGCGCGAGCCGTCGGTGAGCAACTTACGCGCTCTTCTCGTCAGCGTGCAGAGAAGCTTGTAGCCGGGGCAGAGGGAACCGCCGAAGACGTACGCGTTGAGAGCGACCGTCGCGCCATGGAGCTCTTGACCCTTTCAGAGTCCAGACTCGTTGAGGCAAGCACATCCACCGAGACAGCCCAGCGCCGCGCGGCGGGCCTCGTTGCCGATGCCGAACGCGAAGCCGCGGAGGTTCACTCCGCACTTCACCAAGAGACAGAAGATGTGAAGACCGAACTCTCAATGCTTCGTCAGATTGCGGAGCGGGAACAGCTGCGCATCGTTCGTGAGATTCGTGTTGCTGCCGACCAGGATGAACGCGAGCGCATGACGCTTCACGAGGAATCCGTCGCTCACGTTCAGAACGTCCTCGAGCAAGCGGCAGCAAAGGTGCGGGACGCGTCAGATGTTGCATCCCAGACGAGCGCTGAAGCGGAAGACTTTTTTGCATCGGCTCGCACAGACGCCGAGACCATCCTCGCTAGCGCCCGAGAGACAGCCACTGGCCTGGTTTCCCGTGCACGCTTGCGTGCCGAACGTCTCGCAACTCGCTACAACGAGCACGCTGCAGGAATAATTGCCGACACCGAGCAGCGCATGGCGTGGATGGAAGAGCAACGCGTCGCTCTCGATGGCTTTGCCTACGAGCTTCGCTCCATGGGATCCACAGAGTCACTGGTCTCGATCGACGAGTCCGAGGCTCAGAGCAAGTAACTATTTTCCTGGTTTCCAGGAAGATGACAGGCGTTGCAGGCGCCATGCCCGATACTGCCAAAAGACCCACATTCCGAGCCAGATAGCGGGGGTCGCGAGGCCCGCTTTGACGACGAGACGGTCGCGATATAGCGTCTTGCCCTTGGGGGCGGCAGAGACCGCCATGCGATGGTTCCAGTCGCGCGTAATTGACAGGGGCCCGGTGAGCGCGGCTCCG
Source organism: Alpinimonas sp. (assembly GCA_047631115.1). Lineage (GTDB taxonomy): Bacteria > Actinomycetota > Actinomycetes > Actinomycetales > Microbacteriaceae > Alpinimonas. Next base: position 5,033 of record JBLHYZ010000080.1, read on the forward strand.
GCATCGATCATCATGCGCACTCCGCCGGGGCGCTCTGTGAAGCTCACGTCGATTGTTTGCGTTCCCATAGGGACGAGGCCGAGGAAGGAAATCTTGACGCGGTGCGGGCCATCCCCTACCCAGTTGGAGGGAAATCCACCTGGTTCCAGCGATGTCATTTTCAGGAGTGGGCTGGACACAGCGCGAAAGACGTCGG
>JBLHYZ010000081.1:0-5223 GCA_047631115.1 Alpinimonas sp.
TGCCCATCTTATTTTCTTGATTGCCGCACCCGATGGCGCCGATGACAAGCATCTCCACATTTTGGCGTCACTCGCCCGCAAACTTGTTCACGAAGATTTCCGCCAATCCCTCCGCGAAGCACGCAACGGTGCTGATATCGCAGAGATCATCAAAAGAGAGGTGCAACAATGAAAATTGTCGCCGTAACGTCCTGTATTACAGGAATTGCCCACACATACATGGCCGCTGAAGCGCTCGAGCAGGCAGCCAAAAAGGCTGGCTACGAGATCTCAGTTGAAACTCAAGGTTCCGCTGGTTCGACTCCCCTCCCCCAGGCTGTTATCGAAGCCGCTGACGTCGTCATCTTTGCGACTGACCTTGAAGTCAAGGACAAGAACCGCTTCAACGGCAAGCCCTTTCTTCAGATTGGTGTCAGCAAGGCACTCGCTGAGGCAGAGGCCGTCATTGCCTCCGCGGTAGCATCCATTACCTCGGCACCGCTCGTCGGCGGCTCGGCTGGCCCGCGCCTGTCTACCAAGGTTGTTGCCAACGAGAAGACATCCACACGCATCCGCAAGTGGTTGATGACCGGTGTCTCCTACATGATTCCGTTCGTAGCTGCCGGCGGTATTCTCATCGCCCTCGCCTTCCTCCTGGGTGGCTATGAGATTGCCCTCGGAACGGCAAAGGACGACGCGCTTGCCGCGGGTAACCTGGCCGACGTTCAGTACTGGGCTGCATTGTGCCTCGCCATTGGTGGCACTGCTTTCGGATTCCTTCTTCCGGTGCTCTCCGGTTTCATCGCCTTCGCGATCGCTGACCGTCCGGGCCTCGTTCCCGGATTCGTCGGTGGCGCTGTAGCCGGTGCCGTCGGTGCTGGATTCTTGGGCGCCCTCATCACCGGTTTTCTCGGTGGTTTTGTTGCTCTCGGCCTCAGCCGACTTAAGGTGCCCAACTGGCTCAAGCCTGTTATGCCCGTTGTCTTGATTCCCCTCGTGGCATCGTTTGTCACCGGTGGACTCATGTTCATCGTCTTGGGTGCTCCCATCAAGGCCCTCATGGATGCCCTCACAACCGGCCTCACGCAGCTTGCTGACAGCGGCAACTTGCCTCTCGTGGGTCTCGTTCTGGGACTCATGATGGCCTTCGACATGGGTGGCCCCGTCAACAAGGTTGCCTACCTGTTCGCAACCGGATTGCTCGCAACCCAGTTGGCTAACACCAACCCAACCGACCCCTCCTTTGTCATCATGGCAATGGTTATGGCTGCCGGTATGACGCCTCCCCTGGGTCTTGCTTTGGCCACGGTTATTCGCAAGCACCTCTTCTCCAACGCTGAGCGTCAGAACGGTAAGGCTGCCTGGCTCCTCGGAGCGTTCTTCATCACCGAAGGCGCCATCCCGTTCGCTGCTGCTGACCCCCTGCGCGTGATCCCCTCGATCATGATCGGTTCGGGCTTCACCGGAGCTCTCGTCGGTATCTTCAACATCGGCCTGCGCGCCCCCCACGGTGGATTGGTTGTCTTCCCGCTGGTCTCCAACCCGCTGATGTACATTGTTGCGGTGGCTATCGGAACCATCGTCACCGCTCTTCTGGTTCTTGTTGCCAAGAACATCAAGAAGAACCCCGCAACCAGCGACGAGACACTGGAGGCAGCAATTGCCTAAAGCAACCAGAAGCGTCACAATCGGATCGCGCGTCGGCCTGCACGCCCGTCCAGCCAGCACTTTCGTGCAGGCTGTGACCGCGGCGGGAGCGGACGTAACAATTACCAAAACAAGCGGTGACTCTGCAGATGGCGCCAGCATTTTATCGGTGCTCGCTCTCGCGGTCGGCCACGGAGAAAAACTCGTGCTCGTCGTCGACGGCGACAACGCTGAGGTGGTAGCCGACGAGCTGGCTAGCCTGCTTTCGTCTGACCTCGACGCGGCCTAACCCTTCGGCTCGAACTGTGGCCCACGTGATTCTCTCCCCCCGGAGGATTGCGTGGGCCATTCCCACGTTTAGGCTGGGCTAATGAAACAAAGGCTTGTGGCGGCATCTGAATGGGCGCAACAACTTCGCCCGGTAAGGGTCTTTCGCGCCTACCTGGCCGCTGGCGGAAACCTCCTTGCCGCAGGAATGTCGTTTCAGGCGGTCTTCGCCGCTTTTGCCGCTGTCTGGGTTGGCTTCTCCTTCTTTAGCGCTTATCTGAGTGGCCACCCCGCCGTGCGCGAGGCTGTGATCGGCTTCATCAACGTTCAGATTCCCGGTTTCATCGGTCAAAGTGGTGCCATCGACCCCGACGCTCTCACCGGCGGCCCGACCCTGACCTGGACTAGCGCCGTCGCCGTAGTTGTGCTTCTCTATACGGCCGTTGCTTGGTTGAATTACACCCGCACCGCCATCCGCACGATCTTCTCCCTCCCGCGCTCCAATCTCAATGTGATTCTTCTCAAGGTCTATGACTTGGTCATCGCGCTCGGTTTTGGCCTGGTCATTCTCGTGAGCGCCATATCCTCCGTCATTGCCAGCCAGCTCATTGGCATTCTGGCCACGTGGGCGGGCGTATCCGAATCCAACACGGTACTGCGAGGCTCTCTGCAGGTAGCGAGCGTGATTCTGATCCTGCTCGTCGATACCTTCGTTTTGGCCTCCATGATTCGCCTCCTCAGCGGGGTGCCCATTCCCTGGAAACGGCTTTTTGTCGGGTCGTTCTTGGGCGGAATTGTGCTGGGGGCCATGAAAGTTGGTGGAACGTACCTGTTGGCGGGCACCAGCACCAACCCGCTTCTGGCATCCTTTGCCGTCGTTATTGGACTCCTGATTTGGTTCAACCTGGCATGCCGGGTGTACCTGCTGTCTGCAGCGTGGATTGCCCTGAGCATGAGCGACCGGGGAATCGAAGCAAAAGATTCCGGATGGATTTTTGCGAGCCGAACACGGAAGGCCGCGCGAATAGACTTGTAAGCATGTCACTTCGCGTCGCAACGGTTAATGTCAACGGTGTTCGGGCAGCCTTCCGCAAGGGAATGGGCGCCTGGCTCGATGCTCGCGATGTAGACATTCTTGCTCTGCAAGAAGTTCGCGCCTCCACCGAAGACTTGGATTCGTTGTTGGGCCCCGAGTGGAACATTTTGCACGACGCGGCCAGCGCTAAGGGTCGCGCCGGTGTTGCTCTCGTGAGCCGCAATGCAGCGCAGATTCATCGTGTCGACATCGGTCCAGAAGAATTTGATACCGCCGGGCGCTGGCTCGAGGCTGACTACATGGTGGGCGGCACAAAGCTCACTGTGGTCAGCTGTTACGTGCATTCCGGCGAGGCAGAAACCCCCAAGCAAGTTGATAAGTACGCGTTCCTCGACGCCATGACCATTCGCATGCGCGAGATTTCCGAACACAGCGAGTTCGCCCTCGTCGTGGGCGACCTCAATGTTGGGCATCGCGAACTGGACATCAAGAATTGGAAAGGCAATGTCAAAAAAGCCGGTTTCTTGCCTCGAGAGCGCGCCTACTTTGACCGCATTCTTGGCCCCCGGGGTGACATCGTCACCGGGGTCGATGGCACAACGGGTGAGGGTCTTGGTTGGGTAGATGTTGGCCGCCACGTCGCAGGCGAAACCCCCGGCCCCTACACCTGGTGGTCCTACCGCGGGCAAGCATTTGATAACGACGCCGGTTGGCGCATTGATTACCAGCTCGCCACCCCAGCCCTTGCGGCCACGGTCTCGAAGTACGACGTGGACCGCGCCTCCAGTTACGACACCCGCTGGTCGGATCACACCCCGGTCATCGCAGACTACGACCTCTAATTCATCTCCCCACCAAGTCGAAAGCACCCTCATGAGCGCCAAACCCATCATCCTTTCGGGCATGCAGCCCTCAAGTGACTCTCTGCACCTCGGTAATTACATCGGGGCGCTCGGCAACTGGGTGGCGATGCAAGATGAGTTCACGGCTTTCTTCTGCGTGGTTGATTTGCACGCCATCACCGTGCCCCAGGATCCTGCCGAATTACGCGCACGCACTCGCTCGACGGTGGCACAATACATTGCCGCAGGAATCGACCCCGAGCGCAGCACGCTCTTTATTCAGTCACACGTTCCCGCTCACGCTCAGCTCGCGTGGGTGTTGAACACCATCACCGGCTTCGGTGAGGCCAGCCGCATGACGCAGTTCAAAGACAAGTCTGCCAAGGGTGGTGCCGACTCCGCCGGGGTGGGACTCTTTACATATCCCATCTTGATGGCAGCCGACATTTTGGCCTATCAGGCCAATGTTGTGCCCGTGGGCGAAGACCAGCGCCAACACCTTGAACTCACGCGTGATCTGGCAATGCGCTTCAACGCTCGCTTCGGCGACACTCTCACCGTGCCCGAGGCTCATATCCTCAAGGAAACCGCCAAGATTTATGATCTACAGAACCCGACAGCAAAGATGTCGAAGTCCTCGGAGTCAGAGGCTGGACTGCTGAAGATTCTGGATGACCCCAAGGTCACCTCCAAAAAGATCATGCGGGCGGTCACCGATGACGACGGCGATATCCGTTATGACAAAGAGGCCAAGCCCGGGGTTGCCAACCTCCTTACGATTTACTCGGTGCTCTCGTCGCGAACGATCGAGAACATCGTCGCCGAATACAACGGCCAAGGCTACGGGTCTCTGAAGAAAGACCTCGCCGCTCTCGTCGAGGCCAGCTTCACCCCAATGGCTCAGAGCACCCAGGAGCTTCTCGACGACCAAGGCGAGCTTGACCGCATTCTGCGCGTCGGCGCTGACCGGGCAAACGATATTGCCGACACAACCCTGGCTGCCGTCTATGACCGCATCGGATTGGTGCCCCGGGCCCGGTCACAGGCCTAGACCACGTCCTTTGGCTTCAGATCCCCACGTCCTTTGGCTTCAGATCCCCCCGTCCTTTGGCTTCAGATCCCCACGTCCCACGGGCGCTGCCCTAACGCTTTTTTGAGAAGCCCGCGAACAGCCAGAACCACCCGCTGCGGGTCAAACATGATGTCTCGATAAAGCACTCTGAGACTCATATAGCCGAAACCCGCTAAGGATACATCGCGCGTTCGATCTCGCGCGTGGGCTTCCCAGCCATCGTGGAACTGACGACTATCAGCCTCAACTACAAGCATGCCGTCGACAACCATGTCGACTCTTCCCACCCCTCCTATGCTCACCTGAATCTCGACATCGAACCCGGCCTCAATCAAAATGAGCCGCAACACCGTTTCTTGGCCTGACTCGCTGCGCCCGTC
>JBLHYZ010000082.1:0-5156 GCA_047631115.1 Alpinimonas sp.
TGGTTGCTGAGGTTGTGGGGACTGCTGAGGCTGCTGAGGCTGCTGAGGCTGTGGAGACTGCGGAGAACAGCTCCCAAAGCGCGCAAGATGACGTTGTCTCAGCGGTGAAGCCCTCTGGTGGGGCGAGCCTCAGTTTCGATGACATTCTCTTCGGAACTTCTTCCGAAGAGTAGGCTCATTTCGTGCCTCTCCTTCACGAAGTTATTACTGCCGCTCACGCCTTATGGCCACTTTCTGGGGCCGAGGACTGGGATTCCCCTGGCGTAACAACCGGAGACAATTCCATGAGCGTCACTCGAATATTGCTCGCAGTCGATGCTGTCGATGCAACAGTGAGCGAAGCAATTGAGTGTGAGGTGGGATTGCTCGTCACCCACCACCCCCTTCTCTTCCGTGGTGTCACGACTGTGTCTGAGGAAACGTACAAAGGCCGCTTGATCTCGAGGCTTATTCGAGCCAACATCGGTCTTTTGGCCTGTCACACGAACGCCGACGTCGTCGAGAACGGCGTCTCGGATGTCCTCGCAAAACTTCTGGGGCTCAACGAAACGCGACCGATTTCGATGGGAGCTGAGCCGTCCGTTGGTATCGGCCGTGTGGGAAATCTCGAGTCACCCGAAACTCTGGGATCTCTGGCGCAACGTTTGGCAAAGATCCTCCCGGCGACGGCAACCGGTATTCGAGTGTCGGGGAAGTACGAGCAGGTTGTGTCCCGCGTTGCACTGTGCGGAGGCGCTGGTGACTCACTTCTTTCAGAACCCGACGTGAGAGGGGCAGATGTCTACATCACGTCTGACTTGCGGCATCATCCCGCCCAGGAATCCCGGGAGCAGTCGCTCACGACATCCGGACCGGCATTGATTGACGTCTCTCACTGGGCCAGCGAATGGCTGTGGCTTGAAACCGCTGCAGAACAGCTTCGATCACAGTTTCCGGAGGTAGAGGTCCTTGTGAGTGATGCGCGCACCGATCCGTGGGACTTCGTGGTCGTACAGTAGAACCAACAGATTTTTTACCTAGATCAGAAGACGAGAGTTCCCTCAGTGAAAGCACTTCCCGAGCACCAAAAAGCATTGCTCGTTCTTCAATCGAAGGATAATCACATTGCTCAGTTGACCCACCGTCGAGACCGTATCAGTGAGCGCGCAGCTCTTACCGACGTCTTGGGTAAACTGCGTGAATTGTCGCAGGAGTTGGTCGCTCGCAATGGTGAACTGGAAGATGCCATGCTGGAGTTGTCTCGCATTGACGACGACGCAAGAGTCGTTGATGAGCGGATCGCCCGCGACACCGAGCGCATCTCGAATTCATCATCGATGAAGGACGTCCAAGCACTTGAGTTAGAGCTGGCATCTCTGGCAAAGCGCAAGAATAACCTCGAGGAATCCCAACTCGTGGTCATGCAAACCGTCGAGGATGCAGAGAATCTCGTTGCCGAAGCGACTGCTCGGCGCAACGTCGTCAATTCTGATCGTGAAGCCTTGCTAAAAAAAATCGCGGAGCAGGAAGCTGACATAGACGCAGAGAGCATGACCGAGGTTGCCGACCGCGCACGCACCGCCCAAGCGATGCCGTCAGATCTGCTGGATCTTTATGAAAAACAGCGTGCCCGTTATGGTGTGGGGGCAGCACTTCTTACTCGTGGTGTGTCGGGCGGGAGCGGAATGAAACTCAACGAAACGGATCTTAACGCCATTAGAAACGCGGCTGCGGACGACGTTGTGATGTGCCCCGATAGCAGTTGCATATTGGTACGCACTAACGAGTCAGGGCTCTAATGCCTCGCCAGCTCATCGTTGAGGCCGACGGGGGTTCTCGGGGAAATCCGGGAATTGCTGCGGGCGGAGCAGTTGTGATTGACGGTGAAACCGGGGAGGTGCTGGCAGAAGTCGGCATCTACGTTGGCATCGCGACCAACAATGTGGCCGAGTATCGTGGCATGCTTGCCGGACTCCAGCGTGCCTACGAATTTGATTCCAGCGCATCCGTTCATTTCCGCCTTGATTCGAAACTCATTGTTGAGCAGATGTCTGGGCGTTGGAAGATCAAGCATCCGGACATGATTGTTCTCGCCAACGAGGCGAGAGCACTCATTGGAAATAAGAGCGCCACATTTGAGTGGATACCGCGACTGCAGAACGCCCGCGCCGATGCCGCAGCCAACAAATCAATGGATCGCAAAGAGTCATTCCGGTCTTAGACTTTAGATGCGAATGGGTCGGCAAGACGGTCGCGTCACTTTCAATTTATTGGGGGTGCCGAGGAACGTCCGGGCTCCACAGAGCAGGGTGGTGGGTAACACCCACCCGGGGTAACCCGCGAGACAGTGCAACAGAGAGTAAACCGCCTCCGGTTCGCCGGCGGTAAGGGTGAAACGGTGGTGTAAGAGACCACCAGCAGTTTGGGCGACCAGATTGGCTAGGTAAACCTCGCCCGGAGCAAGGTCAGACAGATAACGCCATGGTTGCTCGCCTAGTTATCGGGTAGACCGCTAGAGAGTTGTGGTAACGCACCTCCGAGATAGATGGCCGTCCACACAGCGCAAGCTGTGAGACAGAACCCGGCGTAATAGCTGGTCCATTCGCACCCAACACATTTACCTGGAAGGGTAGTTTTTTTCCTTAGTCGTGCTGAGTGAGTGCCGCCGCGCCCAAGATGCCGGCTTGATTCAGCAACGTTGCAGGCACAATCGGTGTGCGCAACTTGAGCAGCGGCAAAAACTTCTCGTGGCTTTTGGAAACCCCGCCCCCAACAATAAAAAGCTCGGGAGTGAAGAGCATCTCTACGTGCTCGTAATAGCGCTGTAACCTCTTCGCCCAAGTAGCGTAAGAAAGATCCTCACGCTCGCGAACGACAGCGGATGCTTGTGTTTCGGCATCGTTGCCATCAACTTCAAGGTGCCCTAGTTCGGCATTGGGGATGAGAACCCCGTTATAGATCAGCGCGCTGCCAATGCCGGTTCCTAGCGTGGTCATGATGACGAGTCCGCGTTGATTCTTGGCGGCGCCATAGGCCACCTCAGCAAATCCTGCCGCGTCAGCATCGTTTACAAAGATGATGTCGCGCTCGAGGTGTTCTTCAAAGAACTTCTCAGCTTCAAAACCGATCCAGTCCTGCGACACATTTGCCGCCAGGAGCGTGACGCCATGGTGAATGGATGACGGGAAGGCGACCCCGACAGGCAGTTCGCTTTCGGCACCGAGGGAGTCAATGATCTCCCCGGTGACGCGCACGATGTCTTCGGCGTGCCCGCCCTCGGGCGTAGCAACTCTGACGCGGTCGCCAATTATTTCGCCTGTCACAAGGTCAACGATTCCGGCCTTGATGCCGGTGCCACCGATATCCACGCCGATTGCACGCTTATTCATGAAAGTGTCAAGATTTCTGCTCCTGTTTCAGTAACGACAATGGTGTGTTCGAACTGGGCGGTCCACGATAAGTCCTGGGTCACTACGGTCCAATCATCACCCCACATGTTCCACTCGTGGGTACCTAGGGTCAGCATCGGTTCGATGGTGAAGACCATGCCTACTTCCATTACGTCGTCGTACTGTGGGGCCGAGTCGTAATGAGGAATAATCAGGCCGGAGTGAAAGTTGGTGCCCACTCCGTGGCCGGTGAAATCCCGAACAACGCCATAGCCAAAGCGTTTCGCGTAGCTCTCGATGGCACGACCGATGATGTTCACCTGGCGACCAGGGGCGACGGCCTTGATGCCACGGCGAAGGGCTTCCTCTGTGCGTTCGACCAAGTCCCGCACGTCGGGAGCGGCCCCGGGCAAAACGAACATGCGGTTTGTATCGCCGTGAACGCCGTCGAGAAATGCCGTGATGTCGACGTTCAGAATGTCGCCTTCACTAATCACTGTGTCATCGGGAATTCCATGGCAAATAATTTCGTTGAGCGAGGTGCAGGATGACTTCGGGTAACCACGATATCCCAGCGTCGAAGGGTAGGCGCCGTGTGAGACGACAAACTCGTGAGCGATGACGTCTACGTCAGATGTCGTCATTCCAGGCCGCAACGCCGCACCGATGGCGTCTAAGGCTCCTGAGGCAATGCGTCCGGCAGCACGGATGCTCTCAATTTCCGCTGAATTGTAAATATTGTCGCCGTCATAGGGGGCAGGCGTTGCCTTGCCCACGTATTCGGGGCGGCGAATTGCCGGGGGAACTTTCAGTTCCGCTGACAACGTTCCGGGTATGAGGTGACCGTTCGAATCCTTAGGCATATGGTTAACCCTATGGCGAGTCAGGCAGAGTCAAAGTACTGGTACAACATTCGCACCGGTGATGTTGAATTTGGTTACGAGTCCCCGTCCATCAATAGGGTCGGGCCATTTGACACGCACGAGCAAGCGGAGCACGCCCTAGAAAAACTTCGCAGCAACAGCGAACGCTGGGCTGAGGAAGACGCCGCCGAAGACACGTAAGCAGTTATAACGACGAGTCGTCGTCGTAGCTGTGGTCCGGACCGGGATAAGCGCCTGTATCCACATCCGCTTTGAAGGACTGGGCGGCATCAAGAAGAATGGCGGCCAAGTTGGCGTACTGCTTGACGAACTTGGGAACTCTGCCTGAGCTGAGTCCAGCAAAATCAGTCCACACGAGAAGTTGTCCATCCGCGTGCGGGCCTGCGCCGACGCTGATTGTGGGGATGGTGAGTGCGGCGGTTATACGGGCGGCAACGTCGGCAGGAATCATTTCCAGGACGACGGCAAATGCTCCAGCGGCTTCGACGGCTTGGGCATCGGCCAGTACGGCGTCGGCCTCCTTGCCACGGCCTTGAATAATATGACCGCCGAGTCCGTGTTCGCTTTGAGGAGTGAAACCAATGTGTGCCATTACAGGGATTCCGGCCTCAACGATGCGACGTATCTGCGTTGCGCTGCGAATACCGCCTTCGAGCTTGACGGCATGAGCGTGAGTTTCCTTCATAAAGCGCATCGCAGTTCTCAGGGCGTGTTCTGGGCCCTCCTCGTAGGAGCCGAAAGGGAGGTCGGCCACGACGAGTGCGCGCTTGACTGACAGGGCAACGGCGCGCGTCAGCGGGATAAGTTCGTCAACGGTGACGGGAAGCGTCGAGTCATAACCAAAAACAGTGTTTCCAGCAGAATCCCCTACGAGCAGAAAATCAATTCCTGCTTCATCGAAAAT
>JBLHYZ010000083.1:0-5117 GCA_047631115.1 Alpinimonas sp.
CAGGGGGGCTAAGCAGGGACTTAGCGGAGACTACGCGGGGTGGCTTTTGCTAAAAGCTATGGCGGTGCGCACAGCAGAGCGGGCTCTTTTGCGGTCGCCACTCGCGTCGTAGGCCAGCGCGAGGCGCATCCAAGCACGCCAACTTTCGGGTGCCGCCTCAACCTCGGCAGCGTAGATCGGAAACTCTTCGTCGGCTGATTCGCGAATGGTGCGACCGCTCGGGTGGTGTTCCAGGTCGTCGACAGGCAAACCGTTCTCGGCTCGAAGCTTGCTGATGAGTGCACCGCTGCGGATGCCAAAAGACAACTCACGAATCAACGCCCAGACGCCAACGAGAGGCAAAACGATAAGCGCGATTCCCATGGTGATGACAACACCGTTGCCAGAGGACATCATGATGAACGCCTGGTATCCGGCGACCCACATATAAAGCACGAGAAGGAGCGCCATGAAGACCGAGCCGACTATGGCACGCTTCATGCGGCGGGTCCGCTGATCGTGATGACGCGGTCTAAGCCAACGAGTTTGCCGGTCAGGCCGGGAAGGGCGCGAAGTGCCGCCATGATACCGACTTCATAGGACCGATCGGAGAGTGTCGTGTGCGTGATTCTCATGGTTTCGCCAACACCACCAAAAACAATGTCTTGTTGAGCAACAACACCCTGCAGACGCATGCTGTGCACGGGCACACCGGCCACCAGCTGCCCCCTGGCGCGTTGATCAGCGTGCGGCGCAGACACGTCGGAGTCACGGGCTTTTGCAATGCGCTCCGCGGTGCTGACGGCCGTTCCCGAAGGCGAGTCAACTTTGTGCACGCCGTGCGCTTCGATGATTTCGATTGAATCGAAGTGTTGGGCGGCCAGCGTGGCTAAGTGGCTGGCAACTGCGGAGCCCAGAGAAAAGTTGGAGATAAAAATCACGCCCACCGTGGGGTGCGCGGCAATCAGGGGTTCGACCGAAGAAATACGCTCGGAGGACCACCCCGACGTGCCAATCAGAATGCTTATGTCGTGGGCTAATGCGAGCTCAAGAACCTTGCGGCTGATTGACGGCAGCGAAACGTCAACAATGACATCCGCCACGAGGGCCTCGGAGAGGTCGCTTGAGGAACCCAGCGCGGCGGCGACATGGAAGTCATCGGACTCCGAGATTAAACGGCAGACAAGAGTGCCTAATTTGCCGGTGGCACCGACAACGGCAACAGAAATACTCACGAGAGAATCCTACCCGCGCACCTGCCTGGTTACTTTAGATTCCGTAGCCCTCGGGAACACCAGTGCGGAGTGCTGCTGGCAAGTGACCGAGGTCGTTGTGGGAGACGAGAGCCCAGGGGCGACCGGGGCGCTGTTGAATAACTGTGATTCCGCAGTGGGCCTGGTTGAGAGTGATCCATTTCCATTCCGGGCCGCCCAGAACCTCGCGAACAATCCATCCAATGACATTGTTGTGTGTTACCAGCAGGTCGGTGTTTCCCTGACGACCCGGTGCCAGAAACTCAGCAACAGCATCGGAGAGCTGAGCAGAACCGGCCTCGACATCGGCCTCTGTGACGGAGCCAAAGAACGCATCAAAGACGGACGGTACCTCGTCGGTCTTTCCTGACGGAACGCAATCCATGAGAAGAGCCGAAGGCTCGGCGGTGAGGGATGGCAGTCTCTCCCCCAAGACACGCACCGTCTCCCAGGCACGCTCGAGAGGCGAATGCCAGGCGTGGGTAATCTGCAGTCCGCTGAGACGGTCGCCCAGAGCGATAGCCTGGCGCACACCGCGCGGAGACAACGGGCCATCGATGACGCCGTGCTCAGCGTCAAGCTGCTCACCGTGACGAACCAAAATGATGTTGTGCGCCATGCGCCCTACCCCCGACCAACGATTCGCGAAAGTGCCGTGGCATCTGCTTGCCCCACAGAAACCACAGAAAGCTGTCCCCCGGCGAGCTCTAAGGCGAGCGCCTGAACCTCTTCCATCGTCACTCTATCGAGTAGTTGCAACGTTGCGTCATAGTCATAAAACTCTCCCGACGAGATCTCGCTTCGCCCCAAACGCGACATACGCGTGTCGGTGTCTTCCAGAGCGAGTGCGGACGACCCCGCTAACTGCCCCTTTGCTCGAGTCAGCTCGACGGCTGTGATGCCGCTGTCGGCAAGCTTGTAAAACTCGGCCAGCATGAGCTCGGCAACATCCACTGCTTTCGCGGGGGAAGCTCCGGCGTAGAGACCAAAAACACCCGCATCAGAAAAAGAGGCGCCGAACGAAAACACTGAGTACGCCAGGCCGCGCTTTTCTCGAATCTCTTGAAAAAGCCGGGATGACATTCCGCCACCGAGGATGGAGTTCAATACGGACTGCACAACCTTTCGGTCATCCGTGGAGACGATGCCCGGAACACCCATCATGATGTTGGCCTGTTCGATCGGCCGTTCCACGACGGTGAGTGCTTGGGCTTGGGTAATTTTTGCGGGGGCGTTGAGGCGCCTCGCCACGGGGGCGGCCACGGCATCAAGATCCCAGCCTGCCGCCGTGAGGCCCTTAGTGACCTGAAGAACGAAGTCGTCGTGATCGATAGAGCCCGCGGCGGTCACCACGAGGTCATTCGGGCGGTAATTGGCGCGGTAGTGAGCCACAACGGCATCGCGCGTTGCCCCCCGAATCGTCTCAGGGCTGCCACCGATGGGGCGCCCCAGCGGGTGCTCCCCCAGTACGGCTTCGAAAAAGCGTTCCTGTGCCACATCGGCCGGATCGTCTTCGGCCATGGCGATCTCTTCGAGAATGACATCGCGCTCGGTTTCAAACTCACCGGGATCGATGAGGCTGGAGGTGAGCATGTCTCCCATGACATCAATGGCCATGCTCAGATCGTTATCGCGAATCTTGGCGAAGTAGCAGGTGTATTCCTTGGCAGTGGCTGCGTTGTGCTCCCCACCGACGGAATCAAAAGCAGTAGCGATGTCGAAGGCCGATCGCGTGGGCGTGCCCTTGAAGAGAAGATGTTCCAGAAAATGGGTTGACCCAAGGCTTGCCGGATGGGCGCTTGCCCCTCCGTGTGATTTCTCGGCACCCACTTCATCGCGGGAACCAACTGCAACCCAGTAGCCGAGGGTAACGCTTCTCGCCCCGGGAACCCTCTCGCTCAGGATGCGAACACCACACGGTAAGACTGTGCGGCGAACGAGGGAATCACCCGTTGCAACGAAGCTGAGTTCGGGCTGGTCAAGGGGAAAGGCAATTGCTTCATTCATACGGTGGCTAAGCCTAGGCCACGCAGGGGACAAACGTGCGTGCGTTATTTTTTGCGGGAACCTGTCCACGTTCGTTGCGACTCGGCCGAGGCTTTATCCAGTTCCGCAATCTCCGCATGAGTCAGCACGATCATGGGTGCGTGCATGAGGGCTTCAAGTTCACGAATTGACTCGGGACCAATAATCGGGATGCCCACCCCCGGCTGGGCAAGAACCCACGCCAGGGCGATTGCAGAGATGTCGACGCCGTGGCCCATTGCAATGTTGTCAAGAGCTTTGAGAACCTGCGTTCCATGACGACCGGCATGGGAGAAGGCCCGGCGAGCCCGAATGTCGCTCGATGTGAATGCCCGAATATTGCGGTGGCGTCCCAAGAATCCGTTTGCCAAGGTGAAATAGGGCATGATTGCTACCTCTTGGGCTTGCGCAATCATGGCCAGGTTCCCCTCAACGATGTCTCGCCGCATCAAAGAGTATTCCAGGGCCACAGCCTCAAAGCGGGGAAGGCCCGCCGCGGAGGCCACTCGTGCCTCCATGAGCCGCGGAGCCGAGTAGTTCGAGGCGCCCAGATAACGAACTTTGCCGGCCTGAATGAGGTCGCCCACAGCTGAAAGGCTCTCCTCAATCGGCACATTTTTATCATCAGCGTGAAAATAAAGCACGTCGATGTGGTCTGTTTGCAAACGCACCAAAGACGCGTCGACGGCTTCGCGAATCGTGCGTGGGGCGAGTCCCAAATGATCAGGGAGGCGTCCAACTTTGGTCGAGACGACTACGCGGTCACGATTCTCTCGCTCCCGCATCCAGTTGCCAATAATCTGTTCACTCATTCCGGAGGAATAGGCGTCCGCGGTATCAACGAATGTGCCGCCAAGCTCGACAAAGCGATCCATCAGGTTTGTAGCCCGACCACTAGGAAGTGTCCAGCCAAAGATGGCGGCCCCGAGCGAGAGGGGAAAACCCAGGAGCGGGGTCGTTCCCACACGACGTTCAACAATTTCCGCGGTGAACGGGTTTGCCTCGTTAACGGCTGGGTTAGTTGGATCACTCATGGTGATTGAGAGAATAGGCGAAAAACCTGAATAAACCTTTTCCAACTACCCAAACACGCCGTTCAGCAAACATTGTGACAAAAATGTTGTTTAAGGTGTGCCCCGAACGATGTTTGAGTGTCCCCTGATTAGGGCGTTTACCCTAGTTTTGAGCCACTAGTGTTTCGCTTCGCAAAGCGAGAGAAACAAGCTCGAGAGACCGAATTCGGGCAGGTGTTGAAGACAGATCATCACTATCGTGTGCGGAACCAACCGGGCTGATCATGACTTCGGTGACACCAAAGTCAGAGGCCAGCTCGAGAAGACGAGCCGCAGCGGCCACCGGTTCGTCGATGATCCATTTGCCCGCCATGGAGTCCATGATCTGCTGCTGGGCCGGAGTCATCACTGCCGAAGCAGCCTCCTCAACGGTGCTCAAGGCGCTCAGCTTTTGCCCGGTGAACATGCGTGCCATCTGCTGGAGCTGAGGAAGTGCCAGTGCATGAGCTTCTTCGCGCGTTGTGGCTATCGAGACGTTGACGGTGAGGAACGTCTTGGGCTCCTTGAGCTTCTCTGACGGAACAAACGTGCGACGGTAAATATCGAGCGCATTGGTCGTGCTGCCCTGTGAAAAGTGGTTTGCAAAAACGTAGGGCATTCCGCGCTGGGCAGCCAGGTTTGCCGAGTACTCGCTGGAACCCAGCAGCCACACAGTGGGAGCCGATGCCGCTGCGGGCGTGGCACGAACGTCATAGTTTTGCCCGGAGCTCAGCGTGAAGGAAGCCCCGTCGGGGTCGAGAAGCGCTTCAATGTCGGAGATGTTGCGAGGAAAAGCATCCACGTCACT
>JBLHYZ010000084.1:0-5116 GCA_047631115.1 Alpinimonas sp.
GCGTTCAATGCCTGGTTCCAGCACGCCAATGGTGCGCTTCTTTTCGTCGACCTCATAGTCCTCACCAGCAACCAGGGTTTCAACGATGGTTGCGAACTCGCCAAACCAGCGGTTTGCTTCGCCAGATGCGGGACCGGAAATGATGAGAGGGGTGCGGGCCTCATCAATCAGGATCGAGTCAACCTCATCGACGACGGCAAAGTAGTGGCCGCGCTGAACGCGGTCCGATGCCTGCCACGCCATGTTGTCGCGAAGATAGTCGAACCCAAATTCATTGTTGGTTCCATAGGTGACGTCGCAGAGATACTGTTCGCGGCGAAGCGCGGGGTCTTGACCGGCGATAATAACGCCGGTGGTCATGCCCAACGCGCGGAAGACGCGGCCCATCAACTCACTCTGGTAGCTCGCGAGGTAGTCATTAACCGTGACGATGTGAACGCCGCGACCGGCAATGGCGTTGAGATACGCCGGGAGTGTTGCGACGAGAGTCTTGCCCTCACCAGTTTTCATCTCGGCGATGTTGCCCAGGTGAAGTGCGGTTCCACCCATGAGCTGTACGTCGAAGTGCCGCAAGCCTAGTGTGCGACGGGCAGCCTCCCGAACGGCGGAGAATGCCTCGGGCAGCATGTGGTCGAGGGACTCGCCCTCGGCGAAGCGCTTGCGGAAATCAGTGGTCTCGTTGCGAAGCTCTTCATCGCTGAGGTGCGTGAAGTCTTCCTCGAGAGCGTTGATCGCCTTCGCGCTGGTTTCGAGCTTGCGAAGGATGCGACCTTCGCCCATGCGAAGAACTTTGTCAAGAATTGTTGCCACGAAGACTCTCCCGTGATTGTGGGCGCCGATAGGCGTAAGGGCGGTCAAACTCATCACAAGTCAGACCGCCCCCAATGCTACCTAACAATGCGCTGAGTGGTATCTGAGAACTTCAGTTACGCCGTCGCATTCTTGCTAGGCGAAAAACTAGCTCGCCATATCAAGCCCGATGACGCCGTAGTCCCAGCCTTTTCGGCGATAAACAACGCTGGGGCGCTGCGTCTCGTCATCGACGAAAAGGTAGAAATCGTGACCGACAAGTTCCATGTTGTACATTGCGTCGTCGAGGGACATGGGCGGGGCGTCAAACACTTTTTTGCGAATGATGACGGGAGTGTACAGCTCGTCATCTTCCTCGCCTGCGGCCACGCTTTCGGCTTCCACCTGCGCTGCCGCACGAGCCTGTGCACTCTTCTCCGATAGGGGAATCGCGCCGGTAGTGACGCGTTCAATTTCTTCGGGTGTAGCGGGCGTCACGCCAACCTGGCTGAATGCAGCGCCGCTTGCTTCCCGCAACGACATCGGCTGGTTGGCCCCACCGCGACGGATCTTCTTGCGGTCTTTGGCCCGCCGCAACCGTTCAATCAATCGCCCCAAAGCGAGGTCGAAGGCAGCGTACTTATCTTCGCCGTCGGATTCTGCCCGAACAATCGGCCCTGCCTCGATGAGGGTGAGTTCGACGCGGTCACTGCCCACGAGCCCTTTGCCGCCATGATGACGGCTAACGGTGATGTGGAGTTCCAGTGGTCGATCTGCAAGATTCGCAATCTTGCTAACTTTGTCATCGACATAGCGTCGGAATCGGTCTGTTATCTCGATGTGCCGAGCAACAATGATGAGTTCCATGGTGGCCTCCCGGTTCCTGGCGTGCCGCCCAACCAAGAGGGCGAGGTATTTCACGCCGTGTGTTACTTCACGGTAGTCCGCCCGGTGCTATCTGTCACGCAATTTTGCTGAGAGATTCCCGAAAGATTCTCGTGTTGCAGTCATTTCAGCATTATTAGAGATAATTTCGGTGTCGAAGAAGGCTATGGCGCTATTTCGCCGGTCGACTGGCTGCTGAGGAGCCCCCTGGGGAGGGAGCCGACGTTCGGTATGTGCGAGCACTGCGGCGCCCAGCACCACAGCTCCCGCCTCTCTGAGGGCTCGGGCACATTCGTGCAGTGTTGCGCCCGTTGTAACAACATCGTCGAGCAGAATGACGCGACGCTCGACCAGGGAGACCTCCCGGTGTGACGCTCCAAACCTCGTGGCGAGTGGATGGCTCCGGTCCATTGCGCGCAGAGAGCCTTCGAGGTTGTGCCAGCGCTCCTGCCTTCCAAGGATGGACTGATCATGCCGCACTCGTGCCGCTGTCAGTAACCTGGCAGGCCGAATCTTTAGGCGGGAGGCCAGCACCTCCAGCGGGACGTAGCCGCGCGATTGGTGCGCGTCCTTCGTCGTCGGTGGACTTACGAAAGCAAAAGGCTCCGACGGTGAAAGAACTTCGCATGCCTGCAGCACAGCAGCACGCAAGGGGATTGCCAGAGCTCGACTGAGGTTGGTTCGTCCAGACTCTTTGAAGGCATGCAGAACCGCGGGAACGGGCTCCTCATAGCTCACGCCGGCCCAGATGGCCAAGCTCGGGCGCCCCGGTGCATCGCAATCAATGCGGCGCACCCGAGGCTGGAGCCTGTGCTGGCACGCCTGGCAGAGGACCAGGTCAAAAGCAGCGCAACCGGCACAGGAGACAGGAAAGACGAGAGCCATCGCATCCCGGGCCGCGACTCGAACATGGGTAAAGAAAGACAGGTTGGCGGTTGCCGCGAGCGAAGGTCCGCGTCGTATAACGGTCATTGCCTTAGCTTGCGAGAGGGCGCAGGTGTTATCCCGAGAGAGGCAGGCAGTGCGGTGCAGTGCTCAGATTTGGCGGCTTGTGCAGGAGTGGTGTCTATAACTATTGAAGTGTTCCGAGCACAGAAACATCGCTCGCAATCAACTGCCAGTACGACGCTCCTCGCAAAACAAAAAGGTTGCCTTCGGCGGAACGAATTCGAAGTTGCGTCATCATGTTGGCCCCGGCGAGTGACACGACGGGTCCGCTCGAAGGGAGCTCCTGGCTCTTGCCGCCAAGTGGTTGGCTGACGAGGCGCGACTGCCCATCTGCTGACTGCACCAGCGAGACTACTGTGAAGGGATCCGCCCACGTTGCATCGAGCGGGATTCCCGAACTCGTTTTTAGATCGAACGGAGTTCCAATTGCGACGGGACGATTGCGCTCCCCCCGTTGCACGTTGGCAGCAACAAAACGAGTTTGACCCGCTTGCTGAAGCAACGCCACGAGACGACTGCCGTCCCTCGCTATGTTCAAGGCAACAATGCGGGTCGCCTCTGGCCATGGCGCCACAAGTTGCGTCACCTGACCGTCAGTGGAGGAGATGTTCACCTCGGTGGGGGCGTTTGTGGGGACCGACCATATGTAATTGGATGGATCCAAGGTGGGCGAAATGAGGCCCTCCCTTGCATCCACAAGAGTGACCCCCTGGTCGGAACGCACCATCACTACGCCCGCTTCGGTGCGAGCGGCCGCGAAAGTCTGCAAAGCTGCAACGGTAATGGCGCTGGCATTCAGAGGTTGCAGGAATCTCGAGAGCCCCTCAATGGGCTCCACGGCGTCCCCCGTGAGATACCCGAATCTGCCGTTGATGGAGACAAGAGGCCGGGCATCCACTCGTGTCGTGATATCTAGGTTGGGATTTGACGACAAAGCAATTTCTTGCTCGTTGCCATCCACGAGTAAGCCAACGGCCGACACCCCATCGACGGTGCTCAGGCTGGCCGACGCCTGCGCTTGCATATGAATGAGACCTTCTCGGGTTGCCTCCAACGCCCTCGACGTGAGGTCGACCTTTGCTACCCGCGCCGCAATGGGCACCGCGTCTGCCACAAGAGCCGTGCCGGCGGGAAAAGCGGACACGACGGCACCTCCCTCGGCCAACCACTCAGACGGCCCCTGCAGGAGGGCCTTCATGATGCGCGTCGTGGTCGACGACCCGGATGGAAAATAGCGGAGGTCGGGAACGAGTTGCGTGAAAGTGGGATCAAAGAAATAGAGAGCGTGCGTGGAGAAAACTTGATCAAAAGTAAAGGTGTCCAGAATGACGCCGGGTGGCGCCGCCGAAATACGCCACTGCCCACTCTCCTGAATGAAGTCGTACTCCTGCGTCAAGGCAGTGGCCGGAGTGACCTCACGATACTGGCCACGGCTATCGACTGTGGCCGATGTCATCGTTTGTAACGAGGCTGCCGTGTCTGTGGCCGGAACCACGGTGCGGGTGCCGAGATCAACGGTCACAAGTGCACTCGCATTCCACGAGCTCGCAAAGCTGCCAGCCAAGTACTCACGGGCGATGGCAAAGTCGTCCTGTGGGCTGGAAGCCGCATCGAGGAATCCTCGCAAGATTTGCTCCTGTGTGGCACCCTCCGTGGGGCTGCTCGGAAGAAACTCGATGGTTCTGGAATCGTCTGCCGCAACAGCGGCACCCTGCTGGACGATCCCCGAGCGCGGGATACCCGAGCACGCTGCAATACTCATCGTCACCGCAATCACGAGAAAGCTGGAAAAAAGAATGGGGGCTGTGCTTTTCACGCGAGATCACCTCCGACTGCTGGATCCATGGGCTCGAGTGATAGCGGCGAGTCGGCGATGGGGACCAACTGACTGCGCGGCAGTGTGAGGCGAAACCGGGCTCCTTGGCCTGGACGGGCCCAGACATCGAGGGCACCCTGGTGCGCGCGCGTGTCTTCCAGTGAGATAGCCAAACCCAGTCCCGTTCCACCGAGAGTGCGCTGTCGAGACGGGTCCGCTCGCCAAAAACGGCTAAACGCTTGCGTCAGTTGAGCCTCTGTCATCCCCACCCCGAAGTCACGAACGGCAATGGCCACAGCGGTTCCATTGCTATCAACCTCGACCTCAATAGGCTTGCCTTCGCCGTGCTCGATGGCATTGCCGATGAGGTTTGTCACGATGCGGCGGATGCGGCGAGGATCGACGTCGGCGTCGAAGTGGCCGCCGGGCGCGCGCAAGGAAAGCTCCGACCCGTACTTTTCAGCGAGTGTCATCATCGACCCAACAATGTCTTGCGTCAGCTGCACCACGTTGGTCGGTTCGGGCTCCAGCTCGACCGAACCAGCATCGTAACGACTGATTTCTAGCAGATCCTCGAGCAACTTCTCAAAGCGTTGCACCTGGGTGTGCAGAAGTTCCGTGGTGCGGCGCGTGGTCGCGTTGAAATCTTCTCGCTGGTCGAACAGCATGTCGCCCGCC
>JBLHYZ010000085.1:0-5064 GCA_047631115.1 Alpinimonas sp.
TGTTGAAGGTGAAGCCGCTGATTTCTCCTCGCCCCGTGACGCACTGCACCGCGGCATTGCAACGGTCTTCCAAGACCTCGCAACCGTGGCCCTGATGTCGATTTGGCGCAACTTCTTTCTTGGCAATGAGCCCAAGAAGTGGTGGAAGCCTCTGGGCATCTTGGATACGAAACTAGCTAAGGACGTCACGAAGAAAGAGCTGCTCGCAATGGGCATCGATCTTCGCGACGCGAATCAGGCCATTGGTACGCTTTCGGGTGGGGAGCGACAGGCCGTAGCGATTGCTCGCGCGGTTCATTTTGGTGCTAACGTCCTCATTCTTGATGAGCCCACAAGCGCACTGGGTGTTCGTCAGTCGGGCATCGTCCTGAAGTATGTTTTAGCGGCTCGTGACCGCGGAGTGGCTGTGGTTTTCATCACTCACAACCCTCACCATGCCTTCCTTGTCGGCGACCGTTTCTACCTCCTCAACCGTGGTCGCATGATTGCTGACTATGAGCGTGGAAAAGTTGAGCTGGAGGAGCTGATTGGAGCCATGGCCGGCGGCGCCGAACTGGCGCAGCTCACGCACGAGATCCAGGTCATCCGCAAGTAGCTCTCTTTAGGGCCCCAAGGATTTCGCCTACGCGCGTCTCTTTTAGGGAATGTGATGATCCCCGAGCGCTTGCGCCCGGGGATCATCACATTAAGCGAATTGGAAACGTCATGTCACAATCATTCACGCTGGCCGTCTGTGCAGAAATGGTCTATCGGGACCTTCCGTTTGTTGAAAGGGTGCGCCTTCTCGATTCCGCCGGTTTTGCGGTCGAGATGTGGGATTCCACCGTCAAAGATATCGATGTCCTCGAAGCTACCGGCATCCCCATCGTGTCTATGACCGGGTACCTCGAGGGAAGCGTCTCGGACAGTGCGAACGCTCATCGCGTTATTGAGACAGCAGCTGAACTTGTCGAGACAGCAAAGCGCGTGGGATGCACGAGGCTTGTTGTGCACTCGGCCGAGCTCGTCGCCGGCTTGGCGGCTCGCCCAACCTTCAGGACCACGGGCCACATGTGGTTCACTGCGCGAGACACCATGCTTCGTCTCGGGGACCTCGGCGCCCAACACGGTGTGACGTTTTGCCTCGAGAACCTGAACACGATTGTCGACCACCCCGGAATTCCCCTGGCGAGGGCTAAAGACACTCTTGACATCATTCGAGAGGTCAATCATCCAAATGCGCGCATGATGCTCGATTTGTATCATGCTCAAATTGGTGAGGGTAATCTCATCGAACTCGTTCGCGATGCGCTGCCCTGGATCGGAGAAATCCAGGTGGCCGATGTTCCGGGGAGAGCCCAACCGGGGACAGGTGAAATCAACTTTGCTGCAATCGCCAAGGAGCTGAGCGTGCTTGGATACACAGGGACCGTTGGCCTCGAGGGCTGGGTTCTCGGCGATACGGTCGCCGGTCTCCAAGAGTTCAAAGACGCCTTCACTCTCTTGCGCTAACTCACTCGAGAACAATCGAGTTCTCGCTGCGGCTGAAGCAGAGAAGACCGCAACGGCTTGCCTGGTTGCAACAGGAGCATTACGAGGCAAGCCGCCGGGTCTATCGAGCCATGGGAGCTTGCTTGGGGTTAGGCCCCGGGCTCGCTTCCGGCATACCTAGCTGCGGGTAACCGGGATCTTCGTGGGTGCGGTATTTTTCTACCACTATTGACTTATTTCTGTCAAGGGGACACCTATGAACACCGTCCGGTAACAGAAGTGGAACTCTAGTCTGAAACGAAGTGCAACGGGTGGGACACGAGACTCTGTGAAACGTCAGGAGACTATCTATTTTTCTACAAGAGTGACTTCAAAGGAGTAGAGGTCGGGTCGATAGCAGTGGTGGCCGAACTCGACTGCCCGGCCGGAGTGGTCGTACGCCGTGCGATCCATTGTGAGGAGGGCAGATGATCGATCAACGTCGAGAAGGCCGGCTTCTTCAGATGTTGCTTTGCGCGCGCCTATACGCTGCTTGGCAACGCGCATTGTGACACCGCGCGAACGTAGGACTTGATAGAGGCCGTGTTCGATGATGTCTTGTGCTTCAAGGTCAATGAGGTCCTCGGGGAGCCAGTTTTCCATCACAGAGACAGCAACGTTGTCGGCAAGGCGAATGCGCCGCAGGTGCAACGTGGGGGACCCCACTGTGACAGCGAGGGCGGCAGCAATTTTTGCGTCTGCGGGAATCACTTTCATCTCGAGAAGATTAGTAGAGGGCTTCTGACCGCTCTGCGCTAGGTCGTCATAGAGGCTGGTGAGCTCAACGCCACGGGTGACTTGGCCATGGACAACCTGCGTGCCGATGCCTCGCCGACGAACAAGCAGACCTTTGTCGACAAGCTCTTGAATAGCCCGGCGCACGGTGGGGCGGCTGAGGCCAAGGCGTTCTCCGAGGGCGACTTCATTTTCCAGACGTGAGCCGGGCGGAAGGTCCCCTTCCAGGATTGATTTCTCAAGTCGCTGGGAGATCTGAAAGTAAAGAGGAATGGGGCCGGATCGATCGAGGTCCATGAAGAGGCCGAGGGGCAGAATGCTTTCTTTGGGAATCATGGGGGTGGTTTTTCCTTAGATCGGCTGACGTCGTCATTGACATCGGACACGAGTCGAGGTTTGGCAACTTGTAATGACAATATCACCTCCCTGTTCTGCAGAGTAGAACTTTTTCGGGGGAGCTGTTCCGTCCGCTGCTCTCGCGAGAAGAAAAATTGTCGGTTGGCGAGTCGCTCCCGTTCGCCCTGCCGGTACGCTTGACTCTTGTGGCTCTTACAATTGCAATCGTCGGACTCCCCAATGTGGGCAAGTCAACCCTCTTCAACGCACTGACCAAAAACTCGGTGCTCGCTGCGAACTACCCGTTCGCCACAATCGAGCCCAACGTGGGGGTTGTGAATCTTCCGGATGCGCGGCTGGCACAGCTCGCCACCATTTTTGGCAGCGAACGCCTTTTGCCCGCTCCCGTCTCGTTTGTTGACATCGCCGGCATTGTTCGCGGTGCCAGTGAGGGTGAGGGCTTGGGCAACAAGTTCTTGGCCAACATTCGCGAGGCCGATGCCATCGCGCAGGTGGTTCGCGGCTTCGCAGACCCAGATATTATCCACGTCGATGGCAAGGTGAACCCATCCGGTGACATGGAGACCATCAACACCGAGCTGATCCTTGCCGACCTCCAGACGCTCGAGAAGGCCATCCCTCGCCTTGAAAAAGAGGTCAAGGGAAAGAAGGCTGAGCCCATTGCGTTGGAGACTGCCCTTGCAGCCCAGGCGTTCCTCGATGCCGGCCAACCTCTTTCCTCCTCGAAGATTGACCTGGATCCCATCAAGGAAATGGGCTTGCTCACGTCCAAGCCGTTTATCTATGTCTTCAATGTGGACGAAGCCGTTCTCACGGATGCCGTTAAGCGTGCTGAACTCGAAGCTCTCGTTGCTCCTGCCAAGGCTGTTTTACTGGATGCCAAGCTCGAAAGTGAGCTCATCGACCTAGACGAAGTTGATGCTGCTGAACTTCTCGAGTCGACCGGCCAATCCGAGTCGGGCCTGAACCAGCTTGCCCGCATCGGATTCGATACTCTCGGTCTGCAGACCTACCTCACCGCAGGCCCCAAAGAGACGCGGGCCTGGACCATTCACAAAGGCTGGACCGCGCCCCAGGCTGCTGGTGTCATCCACACTGACTTTCAGAAGGGGTTCATCAAGGCCGAGATATTCTCGTTCGCGGACCTCATGGCTGCCGGTTCCATCGCTGAAGCGCGTTCCAAGGGCAAGGCCCGCATGGAGGGCAAGGACTACGTCATGCAAGATGGCGACGTGGTCGAGTTCCGCTTCAACGTCTAGCGAGCGTGGGGTCGGCCAGCGCGACGCTTTCTACTTGAGCGAGGTCAGGAGCCGGTTTGTCGAGATCAGTGCGCCGCCGAGAACCGCCGGAATTCCTCCGCCCGGGTGCACCGATGCACCAACACGCCAGAGCCACGGTCTCAGCGGCGAGGAGTATGTGGGGGAGTGGAAAGGGCCGCTGCGCCACCAGGGATGGCCCTCGCCATAGAGCGCACCGCCCAGACCGCCGAATCCCGCGAAATACTCGGGGTAAAGGACTGAATGATCGGTGATCATGTCCGAGAGTTGGCGGGGCAGCCCTAAGACCTCACTAATACGAGTCATCTCTCTCTGAACGAAGGCATGCTTGATGTCATATCGCTTGCCGTCCGGTGGAGCAGTGAGGAGAATCGCAACGGTCGGGCGTTCGTTCGGGTAAATGTGTCCGGCCCGGTAGTAATTGAGAAATGCCATCGTCTGGGTCGGAAGGGTGAGGTTTTTCAGACTCTCATACAATTCATCCGGCTCATCAGGCATGATGACGGAGTGCGTGAGAACGTCGCTCGGAAGCTCTTCGTCGAGCACAGCAAACACGGCAATACCGGAGCACGAAGCAGAGCGACTTTCTTTGACTTTCTTTCCCAGTAAGCCGTCGAGCACTCCCGTATCGAGTCCGCTGACAATGATGTCTGGCTCGTAGGTAGCCGCGTCCGTGACGACGCGCCGACGCGAAACTGAGGTCACTCGCTCGCCAAGCCGAATGGATGCGCCCGATTCGGTCGCGAGAAGGGCAAGCATCTGCGGAAGCTCGTTTACACCGCCCGTGGGAACCCAGACACCGTCGGTCGCCATCACCGCCGGCATGGTGGCAAACAGTGCGAGTGTCTCACTGGGCGCCACGCCGGCATTAAGAGTGTGAATAGAAATCACCTCACGCAGATCTTCGGGCATCCACGTGAGACCGTTCAAGTATTTTTTTGTGTTCAGCCTTGTACCGTAGTGCCGAAACAATTTTGCCGCCGCAGGTACAATCTTCGAGCCCCACGGGTCGTTGGTCAGCATGGTGGTGATGTGGTGACCGAGGGGGCCGTGTTCGGCCTCAAATCGATCCCAGGCGGGTTTCCACACATGGCCCTTCTCGACGGGCAGATTCGCCGAATGCCCCCGAAAGAAGTAGCGGCCGACTTCGGGTAATCGCTGTAGGTCAAGGGATGCAATATCGCGT
>JBLHYZ010000086.1:0-5056 GCA_047631115.1 Alpinimonas sp.
CCGCAACGCTTCCCGAGTCGTACCGATCGGCTCCGGCAATGGCACGAATCAGCTCGGTTCGACCAGCCCCCACGAGGCCGGCAATTCCTACGACTTCTCCCGCGAGCACGCTGAAAGTGATGTCCTCGAACTTTCCTCCGGAGGTGAGGCCGTCAACGGTCAAGACGTCATCGTTCGCAGCTGTTCCTGACGCCCGGCGCGGGAACTGTTCATCAATAGTTCGGCCCACCATGAGCGAAACGAGTTCATCTTCGGGGGTCGACGCCGGCACTTCGGCAATGAGGGTGCCATCACGCAGCACGGCTACGGTGTCTCCCACCTCGGCGATTTCATTGAGGTGGTGGCTGATAAACAGCATGCCCACACCTCGTTGCCGCAAGTCTTCCATTACACCGAACAGGATCTCTGTCTCGTGACGAGTAAGGGCTGCTGTCGGCTCATCCAGAATCAGGATGCGGGCATCCACGCTCAGAGCCTTGGCAATCTCGACCAGCTGCTGCTGGGCAATTCCGAGATCACCGACGAGGGTGTCAACGTCGACATCAAGGGCAATCAGTGCCAGTGCCGCGCGAGCACGTTCGCGCATAGCCCGGCGATCGACGAGGCCAAACCGGGTGGGAGTTCGACCCAGCATGACATTCTCGGCCACACTCAAGCTAGCAACGAGGTTCAATTCTTGATGGATGGTGACAATGCCTCGTGACTCAGCGGCGCGGGTGTTGGGCAGCACAACGGTCTCGCCATCAACGACAATCTCTCCCGCATCGGGTTGATAGATTCCCGCCATCATTTTGATGAGCGTTGACTTGCCGGCTCCATTCTCGCCGAGGAGGACGAGGACTTTTCCGGGATACACGCTGATTGTGACATCGCTGATGACGGTGATGCGGCCAAAAGTCTTTTCGACGTTGCGCAGGGTAATGAGGGGTTCGGTAGACATCTCACGACCTCCGCGACGTGGGTGTGGGGTTTAGCGTTGGTGAAACGTGGGCACCGCTGGAAGAGGCGCGAATAATCAGCTCACTGGGTAGCACCACAGATTCTGGCGTCCCCCCACCGATGACCTCAACCAACAGCTCTGCGGCGATTCGCCCCATGTCAGCGACACTGTGAGAAATAACACTCAGAGCGGGGTTGAGCAGAGAGAACCATTCGATGTCATCAAAAGCGATGAGTGCGAGGTCACCCCCTATTTGGCGGTTCAACTCATGAAGGGTTGCTACTGCCCCGACGGCCATGGCATTGTCAGCAGCGAGTATGGCGGTCGGTGGGTTCTCCTGCGAGAGCAGTTCCCGCGTACCTATCGCGCCACTGGCGGATTGAAAGTCACCCAGGTAGATGAGGTTCGGGTCAAGGTTCAGCCCGTTCTCACGCACGGCACGCATGAAGGCCGTGTGGCGGTCACGGCCCGTTGACGTGGTTTGGGGCCCCGAAATATAACCAATCCGGGTGTGACCCTGGGCCACCAGATGTTCCACCGCCTGACGAATACCGGTGTCGCTATCGGTTGTCACGCTGGGGACGGCAACACCCTCAAGGATGCGGTCGACAAATACAGTGGGGATCTTTCGCTTGATGAGCTGAGCAATGCTGCTCGACCCTTCACCCAGAGGTGCCAGCACAATGCCGTCGACCTGACGGGAGATGAGGGTCTCGAGATAGAGATCTTGTTGGTCCTGTTGCTCGTTCGCGTTGCCGAGCAGGGTGACATATTCGGAGGCTAAGGCGGTTTGTTCAAAGGCATGGGCTAGGTCGGCAAAAAAGGGGTTGCGCACGTCGGGAACGAGGAGTCCGAGTGACTGGCTGCGCGTCGACCGCAACGTGCGCGCCTGAGCGTTCGGCAGAAAGTCCAGATTTTTGGCGGCAGCGAAGACGCGATCTCGCGCTTCGAC
The DNA here is from genome assembly GCA_047631115.1 of Alpinimonas sp. GTDB lineage: Bacteria > Actinomycetota > Actinomycetes > Actinomycetales > Microbacteriaceae > Alpinimonas. The sequence goes on from JBLHYZ010000086.1 coordinate 1,893, forward strand.
TGACGTGGCGGGATGTCCCGAAAGCACACGCGATGTCGTTGCAACAGATACCCCGGCACGGGCAGCAACGTCTCGGATGGTGACGACGACCATTTCATCCACTTCCTCGTGTGATGCATGGAATCGTTTCCATGGAATCGTTACCATATTACCTGTTTTCTCCTGAACGTCAACCTGCCGGAAGCGCACTCGCAGTAAACCCGCGCGTAAAAAGTGTCGGAACGCGGCCTACTTTGAGGACCTGTCGAGGAAAGGACAGCGTTCTCGACGGTTACTACGAATGCCGTCTCAACATCGGATCTGAGTCCCTCTGTTGCGATTTTGTTGCCACGAGCCATTCAGGACAAAAGCAAATACCCCTTACTGGCCATATAAACAATGGGAAGTAAGGGGTATTTCACTTGGCGGTCCCGGTGGGATTTGAACCCACGGTGGACTTTCACCCACACAACTTTTCGAGAGTTGCACCTTCGGCCGCTCGGACACGGAACCCGAGGGTCAGTTTACTTGAGAGCAGACGACCTTTGCCAATCCGGTCCCAAAAGTCGGTGTCACCACTCCCGGCTAGGCTTGCTCCATGGCTAAGGCAACCCCTGGATTTCGCTGCACCGAGTGCGGCTGGACGACGATCAAATGGGCGGGCCGGTGCAGCGAGTGCCAGGAGTGGGGAACGGTTGTCGCGGCCACGGCTCAAACGGGAATTCTGTCAAAATTGACCCCGGTTACGGTGAGCGCAGACCGCATTGCTCGGCCGATCACGACCATTCCAGAGAATGGCGATGTGCAGCACTGGCCGAGTGGAATTGGTGAATTTGACCGTGTGCTCGGCGGGGGGATTGTCCCCGGCGCCGCAATTCTTTTGTCTGGTGAACCCGGAGTGGGAAAATCGACGCTTCTTCTGGAGGTTGCCTCGCGCGCGGCCGTGCAGGGTGCACGCGTTCTCTACGTAAGCGCAGAGGAGTCCGTTAGCCAGGTACGCCTTCGGGCCACACGCACCGGCGCGTTGCATGACAATCTTTATCTCGCGGCCGAGACCGATCTCGGCACCATTCTTGGGCAGGTAGAAGCGGTCAAGCCCCAACTCCTTATCGTCGACTCCGTTCAAACTGTTTCTAGCTCGTCGATCGAAGGCCTTGCCGGAGGGCCGAGTCAAGTTCGTGAAGTTGCATCCGTCTTGATTCGCATCGCGAAGGACCGTGGCCTGCCTGTTGTTCTCGTCGGCCACGTAACCAAGGACGGTTCCATTGCCGGGCCGCGACTTCTTGAACATCTCGTCGACGTGGTGTGCCAGTTCGAGGGGGATCGGCAGACAGCTTTGCGATTCGTTAGGGCACTCAAGAATCGGTTTGGACCGACGGATGAGGTCGGCTGTTTCGAGATGACCGGCGAAGGTATTGCCGAGGTCCCCGATCCAAGTGGACTGTTTCTCAGCCGCTCACCCGTTCCCGTCTCGGGCACATGCGCAACGGTGGCCATGGAGGGTCGACGCCCCTTACCCGTTGAGATTCAAGCGTTAGTTGTCGCCTCCAGCGCGCCCAATCCTAGGCGCGTAACAAACGGAATCGATTCATCTCGGCTAGCCATGCTCTTGGCTGTTCTTGAACGGCGTGCCGGCCTGTCTCTTTCGGATAAAGATGTCTACGTCTCCACAGTAGGGGGCGTCCGGCTCACCGAACCGGGAGCTGACTTGGCCATAGCGATTGCCGTAGCCAGCGCTTTTCATGACAAGCCCATTGCGCACACCGTGGCTGCCTTTGGCGAGATCAGCTTGGCGGGAGAAATACGCCCCGTCTCCTCCGGCAAGCAACGTGACGCTGAAGCCACTCGTCTTGGCTTTACAACCCGCATCGATCAGAGCGCTAGCACCCTGCGCACCGCGTTGCAGGCAGCATTTCAGACGTCCAAAGATGTGCGCGAAAGAGAGCTAGACGCCGCCTTTTAGGCCTCCGTCGGTTCTTTCTTCAGGAGCCCGAAGTGTTCAACCTCGTCGTCGGCCAGCAATCGAGAGCGAATGAGAAAGCGTTTTCCCTCCGGAGCTTCAACGGAGAAACCACTCCCCCGGCCGGGCACAATGTCAATGGTGAGGTGAGTGTATTTCCAATACTCGTACTGAGACACCGACATGTAGAACTCAATGGGCTCTAATCCTTCTATCTCCAGGGTCTGAAGAAGGACATCAGCATCGCTGGTGATGAACATGCCCACCGGAAAACACATCGGAGAGCTCCCGTCACAACAGCCCCCCGACTGATGAAACATGAGCCGACCATAGGTCTTAGACAGGTGACGCAGCATTTCTGCTGCATCACCTGTCACATCCACTCGCGTAAACGGCATTAGAAGAAGCCCATGGGCCCTTCGGCATAGCTCACGAGAAGGTTCTTCGTTTGCTGGTAGTGGTCGAGCATCATCTTGTGGTTCTCGCGACCAAAACCTGACTGCTTGTAGCCACCAAACGCTGCGTGTGCAGGGTACTGGTGATAGGTGTTGGACCAAACGCGACCTGCCTGAATGGCGCGCCCCGAACGATAGAGCGTATCGGCGCTGCGACTCCATACCCCGGCCCCAAGGCCGTAGAGCGTGTCATTGGCAATTTCGATGGCGTCATCATAGTTTTTGAAACTCGTGAGCGAGAGGACGGGCCCAAAAATCTCTTCTTGGAAGATGCGCATTGAGTTTTTTCCTTCAAATACCGTTGGCTGCATGTAGTAGCCACCCGACAGTTCGCCGCCAAGGTCAGCGCGTTCGCCGCCGATGAGGAGTTTGGCCCCCTCTTGCTTGCCAATATCGATATAACTCAGAATCTTCTCGAGTTGATCGTTAGAGGCCTGCGCACCAATCATCGTGTTGGTGTCGAGGGGGTTGCCCTGGATGACCTTGCCGACGCGCTTGATTCCGTCCTCAACGAATCCGTCATAAATGGACTTCTGAACGAGGGCACGCGAAGGACAAGTGCACACTTCGCCTTGGTTGAGGGCAAACATCGTGAAACCCTCTTGTGCCTTCTCGTAGTAGCTATCCTTCTGGGCAGCCACATCTTCGAAGAAAACGTTGGGGCTTTTTCCACCAAGCTCAAGAGTTACGGGAATGAGGTTTTGGCTCGCATATTGCATGATGAGGCGACCGGTCGTCGTCTCGCCCGTGAATGCAATCTTGCGGATGTT
>JBLHYZ010000087.1:0-4912 GCA_047631115.1 Alpinimonas sp.
GGACACTTTTGAAACGGGTCGCGCAGCACTTCCGTCAACCACAGTTGACATCGAAGGTGCCAAGACCGTTCTCGAGGGCGCAACGGTGGATATCACCCAGACCATCAAGATCGTCTACCCTTCGGAGCGCACCTACTACGCCGACATCATTTCAGAGATTGCCAACGGTGCCCGTGCTATCGGACTGACGGTTGAGCCGGAGGGTGTTCCTAGCGCCCAGTTCGGCGCATTCTTCTCAGACTCTGAAGCTCGGGCTGGTCACGATGCATTCGTCACGAATAACTACATGGATGTCCCTGACCCTCTCGCCTTCTTGCGCACCATCGTTGGAACCGGCGGAGCTCAGAATTACAACGACTTCAGTGATGCTGAGATCGATGGTTTGCTGGATCAGGCCGCCGCCGCACCCACTGACGAGGAGCGGGCGGGAATCGTCAATGACCTCCAGACTCTCGTCATGGCAGAACTTCCCTGGATTCCCATCGTTGATCCTTCGGTTCTGTTGTTCATGAATAATCGAGTCACCGGGGTTCCGGCCTCGTTCGTCTATCTGTACTACCCCTGGGCCGCCGACCTCGGCGCCTCGGGCAATTAGTGCTGACGTGAGGGGGCCAGGCGCCCCCTCACGCTTCTCACTCCCTCACGCTTCTCGCTCCACTGTGGTGTCTTCCAAAGAAGGTTTTTCATGTTCGTTGTTCGAAGATTAGCGGCCCTTGCGGGGGTGCTTGTTGCCTCCAGCTTTCTTGTCTTTGCTGCCATGTATGCGGCCCCGGGAAGTCCAGAAAACTTCCTTGTCCAAGGCCGCACCGTGTCACCGGACGTGCTGGCCGCCATCCGCCAGCAGTATTCCCTTGATGACCCTTTTCTCGTGCGCTACTGGAACTGGCTCGTCAACGTTCTTCAAGGCAACTTCGGCCAGTCGTTGACCAACCGCCAAGACGTGGGTGAGCTTCTTGCCAACCGCCTCCCCACCACATTCATGCTCGTAACGATGGCTGCGATCTTGATTGTCATTTTTGGCATTGGCCTCGGCGTGCTTGCCGGCCTTCGCGACGGTGTTGTCGACAAAGTTGTCATCCTCACCTCCAACTTAGGCTTCGCCATCCCCACGTTTTTTGCCGCACTCATCTTGATGAGCATCTTCAGCGTCGGCCTGGGCTGGTTCCCGGTATTCGGCTCGGGAGAGGGCTTCTTCGATAGGGTCTGGCATCTCACCCTTCCCGCAGTGGCGCTTTCACTGCCCTCCGCGGCGGTTGTTGCCCGTATTACAAGAACGTCCATTCGCGAAGAGCGAGGTTCGGAGCACTCGGTCATGGCAGTGGCGCGAGGGGTGCGCAACGCCCTCGTCGTTCGTCGCCACGTCGTTCGCAACTCCATGCTGCCCGTCACCACGATTGTGGGGGTGCACATCGCTGGCCTGATTGCCGGATCCTTCGTCGTGGAGTACGCATTCACGCTTGACGGCATTGGCACCCTCCTGGTCGGCGCTGTCCAACGCAAAGACTTCGCTGTAGTGCAGGCCATCGCCATTATCTTGGTAGCCGCTTTTGGTGTCATGAACCTCATCGTTGATCTGTTGTACGCCGCAATCGACCCCCGTGTTCGTGGGGTGAAGGCATGATGCAGCGCCTTTTTGACCGCATGGGAGTGCTGGGATGCATCGCTATCGGTGTGATCGGTGTCGTGCTCTTGGCGGCTCTCTTTGCTCCTCTCATTGCTCCCTTTGACCCCACCGTCGGATCGGTTACCGAGCGATATTTGGGGAGCAGCGCCGTTCACCTACTCGGAACGGATCAGGCCGGACGGGATATTTTTTCGCGCCTCGTGTGGGGTGCTCGGTCCAGCTTGACCGGCCCCATCATCGTGGTCACGGTGACAGCTATCTTCGGCACCGGCATTGCCCTCATCGCCGTCTGGTGGGGTGGCTTGGTTGATTCTGGGCTCAGCCGCGTTCTGGATCTCCTGTTCGCCTTCCCCAACCTGCTCCTGGCAATGCTCGCGATTGCGGTCTTTGGGCCGAGCCTCACCACCGCCGCTCTGGCACTGGCCATCGCCTACATTCCCTACACAGCCCGGGTCATCCGCAGCCAGGCGATGCGAGAGCGTAATTTGCCCTACATTCGCTCACCGCAGCTCCAGGGTATTTCAGGCGTTGTGATTACCATGCGGCACCTGATGCCAAACATTGCACCGCTCATCATTACCGGAGCCACCATCAATTTCGGTTTCGCCATGATCGAGCTTGCCGCGCTGTCCTTTCTGGGGCTCGGTGTTCAACCTCCCGAAGCCGATTGGGGCCTCATGATCTCCAACGGTCAACAATCATTGCTCAATGGCTATCCGGCCGAGAGCATCCTGGCGGGCCTATGTATTGTGCTCACGGTGGCCTCACTGGGCTATGTGGGCGAACGCCTCGGTGGTCGTGCCGCGGCGGGGAGGAAAGCCTGATGCTTGAGATAGAGAACCTGTCGCTGACTATTCGAGCCCTCCGGGAAGACATCCCTGTGCTGCACTCCGTCAACATCCGGGTGGGCAGCGGCGAATCCGTGGGCATCGTCGGTGAATCCGGCAGTGGAAAATCCATGACCCTGCGGTCAATTTTGAGAATTGAACCAGAGGGGTCTGCCGTCACAGGGAGCATCACCTTTGATGGCATCGATGTGTTGGGCTTGAGCGGAGAGCCTCTTCGCCGTCTTCGCTCCAACGACATTGCGATGATTGCCCAGAACCCGCATGCTGTTTTGAATCCCGTGCTCGCGGTGGGGCGCTACCTTGTGGAGGGCATGCATGATGCCCAGGGGGTGCCCACGCGTGCCGCACGGGTGCGGGCGGGTGAACTCCTGGAGCAAGTGGGAATCGACGATGTTGACCGCGTCTTGAAGGCCTATCCTCATCAGCTTTCGGGAGGCATGCTGCAACGCGTTGTTATTGCCGGTGCGATTGCGGGCAACCCCAAGTTGCTCCTGGCCGATGAGCCGACCACCGCATTGGATGTGACCACCCAGGCCGAGGTAATGGCGATTTTGGACGATTGTCGGCGAGACCTCGGAATGGCGATGCTTTTCGTGACGCATGATCTCGATCTTGCAGCTGCGGTGTGTGACCGCATCAGTGTCATGAAAGATGGCGTGGTCGTCGAAAGTGGCGTGCCCGAACAGCTTCGCGATGCCCCCAAGCACCCCTATACGCGCGAACTCATGGCCTCTCGTCCGGCTAGCATCGCGCGGCATCGGCTCGAAGGTGAGAGATCATGACATCCCATCCCATCGTCGTTGAGGGACTCACGAAGACGTTTCGAGGGGCACGCTCTAGCGGTCCGGTCCTCGCCCTGGATGCGGTCTCCCTCACCGTTGAGCAGGGAGCCTGCATGGCCGTTGTGGGGGAGTCAGGATCTGGCAAAACGACCCTCGCCCGCATCGTGGTGGGGCTTGAAACGGCAGATGCTGGCTCGGTAACCGTTGGAGGGCGCGTTGTTTCTGGGCGGGCAAATCGAAGAGAGCGTCAGCGACGTTCCACACACATCCAGATGGTCTTTCAGGACCCCCAAAGTTCTCTGAATCGCCGACTTCCCGTGCGTGTTGCCATCGATGAGGTTCTTCGCATTCATTCCTCATTGGGAACCGCCGCTCGCGCACAGAAATGCGCCGAACTGTTTGACCAGGTTGGCTTAGATTTCCGCCATCTTGCCGCTCTGCCGAGTGAATTGTCTGGCGGCCAACGTCAACGCGTTGCCATTGCTCGGGCGCTGGCGGCTTCTCCCTCGGTCATTGTTCTGGATGAGTCGGTTGCGGCGTTGGATGTGACCGTCCAGGCACAGATTCTTGAGCTCTTAACGGAGCTCCGGCAGACGCAGGGTCTTACCTACCTTTTCATCACCCATGACCTCACCGTGGTGCAGCAAATTGCCGACAGCATTGTGGTCATGCGCAAGGGGGCAATCGTTGAGCGTGGCGCCACCGTTGATGTCTTGGGTGCTCCGCAGCACCCCTACACTCAGCTTCTTTTAGAGTGTGCCCCGCGGCCCGGCTGGAAACCCCAGCGCGGTGTTATTCGAGCCCTGCGCGACGAAAGTGAAAAGTTATGAAAACCGCACCATTCATCGTGGCTCTTGATTCTGCAGATCCCTTTGAGAGAGGGATTCAGCGCGGACGGACACTTCAAGACGGTCTCGCGATGAGTAGCCGCGTTTATCGCGCTCTGTTTGCGACGGTAGGAATTGAGCGTGCAGATGTGCAGCGCTACGCCGAGGAATCGATTGCGGCCACAGAGGCATGGTCCAGTGCTCTTGCCGAGGAAATGCGTGGAACGGCTGAAGGCAGTGGGCTGCCGCTGTGGGAGATTGCGTCACTGAATGCCCGCACCGAAATTCTCTCCCGCGCACGCGGAACGAAGCCCGGAGAGTGCTCCACGATTGTGAGCACGCGGGGAACCCCTGTCGCCTCACAAACGTGGGACTGGCATGAGGAGCTCTCGGCAGGTTGGCATGTGCAGCAGGTGAGTGGCGGTCTCCACAGTTTCGTGGGGCTCACCGAGCACGGCATCCTCAGCAAAATTGGCATGAACGATGCGGGAATTGGCGTCATGCTCAATATTTTGGGACACCAAGATGACACACCCGGTGGGGTCCCTGTCCACCTCGTCGGCGCCCGAGTCCTTGCCGAGGCGTCGACCTTTGACGAGGCCTTGAACCTTCTCCTGAACGCACCGGTCAGTACATCGAGCGCCGTCACGCTACTGGGTCCCGATGGAGCAGCCACGATCGAACTCAACCCGCATGGTGCGGCCGTTGTGCGGCCTCAAAACGGCGTCCTCCTGCACACCAACCATTTCTTGGACCCCACACTCGCCCAGGGAGAGAAGCCGGGTCTGTACGACCCCGATTCCCAGCTGAGAATGACGATGCTCGAGGACC
>JBLHYZ010000088.1:0-4852 GCA_047631115.1 Alpinimonas sp.
GCGGCAAATTCAACCACGACATCGTGACCGTAAAGATCTAGTGATGCGTCCAGCAGAAAAGCCTCGACCGTGCGCAGGTGAATTCCCTCGAACGTGGGGTTGGAGCCAACAGAGATGGCGGTCGGGTAACGCACACCGGCGTCGGTGAACCAGCCGGCATAGACGCCGTCCGCGGGAATGAGCCCGGTCGATTCTTGAGAGAGATTCGCCGTCGGATAGCCCAGCTCACGTCCGCGCTTTGCCCCGTGTACAACTTCGCCGCGCACTGCTGGCATTCGACCAAGAAGTGCGCCTGCCGTTTCGACGTCGCCTTCGCCCATCAGAACTCGGATCTGCGAGGAGGACACCCTCATGCCGTTGACAGCTGAAACGTCGTCAATGAGCACAACCTCAAAACCAAACTCGACGCCCAAGGAACGCAGTTGATCGACGTCGCCCTCGGCGTGAGCACCAAACCTAAAGTCATGACCCACAAGAACAACCTGCGAGCGAAGGGCGCGCACGAGCACAGCCGCAACGAATTCCCGGGGGCTCAACGCGGCAAGTTCTTGGGTAAAGGGGAGGACGAGGTTCATATGAACACCGGCGCGCTCAATGAGCTCTAAGCGACGATCCATTCCAGTGATCTCAACGGGCTTGGCACTCGGGTTAAAAAGCGCTGCCGGGTGTTTGTCGAACGTGACCACGGTTGCCGTCAATCCACGAGTCTCGGCAATGATCTCGAGCTGATGAATGATTTCGACGTGCCCGATGTGCACACCATCAAACTTGCCAATAGTGATGGCGCTCGGGCCAAATTCTGGAGGGATCTCGTCGAGAGACCAATACGTTGTCATGGGGCGTTAACCACCGTTGCCGAACCGGCGACCGGCGTAGATCCCGAACGCCGAAGCCACAACAGACCCATCACCGGCATGACTAACGGCAAGAACACGTATCCTCGACCAAACACGGACCACACGGTGTCATGTGGAAAGAGTTCCGGCAAGAAAATACTGAGGAACCCCACGATGACCACACCCGCGAGTTCAACGCTGATGGTCACCCACGCGATGACGGTCCAGGCGCGGCCCGGAGCAATCAGGGCCACGGTAGCCACCACATAGATGAGGGCGGCAACAGCCGAGAGCGCGTAGGCGAAAGGAGCATCGTTGAACTTGGTGGCGACCTGAAATACGGAGCGCCCCAGTGCGGCCAGAGCCAAGACGGCGTAGACCGCAATGAGAACACGGCCTAAGCCAGACCTGCGCTTGCTCAGTGCGGGCTGGGGAGGCGTTGTGACGGTCATATCGTTGTCAATTCTACTTTGGTGTTGTTAGGCGCTTTGAATGAACCAGATTTGGCTCATGCGGTAGAGCATCACGGCAACAGCCAAGCAGGCCACACCAAGAATAATTGTGCTCCACCGGCTGCGATCGACCAGTGCCCAGAAACCTGCGCCAAAAGGCACCAAAATGGCGCTGATCAAATAGATGTAAAACTCCAGCAGCGATCCCGTAGGTTCATTACCCATTAGCGGAGAAGCAATGGCAACACCCAATTGAACGATGAGGAGCAGCGCAACGACACCAGTGAACGCCATGGTGAGATCGCTAGGTCGGCGACCAATGAGTCCCAGCAACATAGCGATAGCGCCACCAACCACGGCAACAAAAATTTGAAGGAGCGTCAGCCATTCGATCATGCGGTCGGAGCCTCCAACGGTTCAGTGTCGTCACCCAAGGCTGTCGGTCCGTAGGCAGGAAAGTTGAGAATCACGCGTGAGAGCCCGGCTTTCACCGCGATCAGCCCTACCAGCCTATCCTCGGGGCCGATAGCGGCCACGGGCTCTGTCGTGTCCGGATACCCCTCGAGCGTGACTTTTTTGCCGTGGCTCAGGTCCACCGCTGACTCGAGGGCGAGCTCAACGAAGGGAAACACTCGGCGGGCCACGTCGGCGGGTCCAATTAGCGTCGGTGGGGAAGCGACGTCGTCAATTGTCAGCGCATCCGACACGTGGAAGCCACCGATTCGCGTGCGACGCAAAGCCGTGAGATGACCACCAACGCCCAGCTTGAAACCGAGATCCCGGGCGAGTGCTCGAATGTAGGTTCCCGACGTGCACACGACGCGCACGTCTACGTCGATAACTGGGTCGCCGTTTGTATCCGTGGTTGCCCTTACTCGGGTCACGTCAAATTCCTTCACCGTCACCGCGCGGGCTTTCAGCTGCACCTCTTGACCCGCTCGAACGAGAGCGTAGGCTCGTCGCCCATCCACTTTGATGGCACTGACCGAACTCGGAACTTGTTCAATGTTCCCCGTCAGCGGGCCAATTGCCTCGAGAATGGCTGCTTCGGTAACCCGCTGCACCTGCGTCGCTGGAGCCGTGCCCAAACTCTCGCCATCCGCGTCATCGGTTGTCGTGGAAACTCCCAGCCGGATGGTAGCTTCGTACTCTTTGTCGAGACCAACAATGTAGGTGAGCAGACGGGTGGAGGAGCCCAGCCCAAGGATCAGCAGTCCAGTGGCCATCGGATCGAGGGTACCCGCGTGCCCGACTTTGCGGGTATCTGCTTTCTTGCGCGTGCGCGCAACGACGTCGTGGCTGGTCAGCCCTTGAGGCTTGTCAACGAGCAGGATGCCGTTGGGGGCGTCGGCAGAAGATTGTGGCACGTCTCAATTATCGTCGCCTGCGAACATGGCGCCGCGCAGGTGTCCACATTTTGCCCCCAAAATCGACCTAGACTTTGATTCGTGCAGCAAGAAATTATCGACTGGTATGACGCCAACGGGCGAGACTTGCCTTGGCGTCAGCCAGACTTCACCCCGTGGGGTGCCCTTGTCAGTGAGTTCATGCTGCAGCAAACCCCCGTAGCACGGGTTATCCCGCGCCTCGAAGAATGGTTGCAGCGCTGGCCAACACCGGCAGCACTAGCGGCAGCACCGGCGGGAGATGCCGTTCGAGCGTGGGCAAATCTCGGGTATCCGCGCCGAGCGCTCTGGCTCCACGCGTGCGCCGTCATCATTGTGAAAGATCATGGCGGCAAAGTGCCCTCTAACGTGGATGCCCTGCTGGCCCTCCCCGGAGTGGGCGCGTACACCGCCCGTGCGATCGCCGTTTTCATCTTTGGCGCGCACGAACCGGTGGTTGACACCAATATCCGTCGTGTTATTGCCCGGCACACGCTGGGGCAAGCTGAGCCCGGCCCACCTCGCGAGAAACCAGACATGGAAGCGATGCGAGCGCTCTTGCCACCACCACGCCTGTCCCCCACCTTCAACATCGGTGTCATGGAGCTGGGTGCTCTGGTCTGCACTGCTCGCAACCCGACGTGCAAGGTGTGCCCAATTCGGGAGACCTGCTCGTGGCGAGCGGCCGGGTATCCCAAGCATGACGGACCCGTAAAAACCCGCCAGAAGAAGTACGAAGGAAGCGATCGTCAGGTGCGCGGAGCCATCATGGCGGTGTTACGCGCCTCCCCCGGGCCTGTTGGCCAGCAAGAGATTGATTGCGCCTGGCCTGATGCCGCCGCACGCGGACGAGCGTTGGCCGGACTGCTGGACGACGGGCTCGTCGTGCTTGAAAAAAGTGACATATTTGGCCTGCCGTCCTAGGCTGAAATCATGGACGAGAACGAGATTCGCGAGGTTGCCAAGAAGCAGCTCAAGAAGCAAGCTGATTTCAAGAGATACCTCGGGATTTGGTTGGCCATTTCAGTGATGCTCACCATAATCTGGGCACTCACCAGCTTTGGCACGTATTACTGGCCCATCTGGGCAATTTTCGGCATGGGCATTGGAGCGCTCTTCACCGGGATTGAAGCCTATGCTCGCAACCCAAGAATTATGAGCGAAGCTGCGATTGATGCAGAGGTCCACCGGTTGAAGGGCACGAAGCCAGAAGCTTCCTAGCTCGTTTTTTCCTCGTTCGCATCGTCGCCCACGCCATTGGCCCACGGATTTACGCGCGGTGCTGGTTCTTCCTCGTGGATCTCGCGGGGCTTAACGTAAGGGTCAGCCTCGCCAGCGTAGGCGGCGTTCTTTGCCAATCCCTCAACAGCCGAGTCCTGCTCGCGAGCCTTCTCCAGCAGGTCGTTAATGCTCTGGGCGTTCTCCGGTAGCGCATCGAGCATGAACTCGATGACGGGTGTGAGGCGAATCGTGAGGTTGCGGCCTACCTCACCGCGAATGCGACCAGTATTGGCTTTGAGAGCAGCCTGCGTTTCTGCGCGCTCTTCATCGGAGCCATACACCGTGTAAAAAATTGTGGCGTGCTGAAGGTCGCCGGTGCAGCGAACATCCGTAATTGTCACAAAGCCCATGCGGGTATCTTTGACGACGCCGCGCTCAAGAGCTTCGGCAACGATGACTTTGATGCGCTCACCGAGTTTGCGAGCCCTAGCGTGATCGACCATGTTGGTGCCTATCTGTTGAATCTGGTGATAAGTGAGGGAAAGAAGGGGCCATGCTGCAAAACCTGCGGCGTGACCCCTTCCCTACAGAGGTTGGACTTTATTGAGAGTCAGACCCGATGTGACGTTAGTCGCGGGGCTTTTCTTTCATCTCAATCGTTTCGATTTCATCGCCGAGTTGGATGTCGTTGTACTTACCCAGTCCGATTCCACACTCGAAGTCCGTGCGGACCTCGGTGGCGTCGTCCTTGAAGCGGCGCAACGATTCGATCGCAAGGCCATCGGCGATAACGATGCCCTCGCGAATAACGCGGGCCTTCGAGTTTCGCGTGATGGTTCCGCTACGAACGATACAGCCGGCAACGTTTCCGAACTTGCTCGAGCGGAAGATCTCGCGAACTTCTGCCACACCCGACTGAACCTCTTCAAATTCAGGCTTGAGCATGCCTTTGAGGGAG
>JBLHYZ010000089.1:0-4812 GCA_047631115.1 Alpinimonas sp.
ACGAGCAGTCCGCCGGAGTTTTGGGGCTGAACGACGCCGTGTTCATCGATGATCTCCAGGTCAATACCGGGAATGGGAACCTGCGCGCTTCCGGGCTTCAGCGTCGTGATTCCAGGCAGGGCAGCGACCATGATGGCCCCCGTCTCGGTTTGCCACCACGTGTCCACGATGGGGGCTTTACCGCCACCGATAACGTCGTGGTACCAGATCCATGCCTCAGGGTTAATGGGTTCGCCCACCGATCCCAGAACGCGGATGCTGGAGAGGTCAAACTTTTCTGGAATCTGTCGTCCCAGCTTCATAAATGAACGGATCGCCGTGGGAGCCGTGTACAAAATGGTGACCTTGTACTTCTCGATGAGTTCCCACCAGCGACCGGCGTGCGGGCTGTCGGGGGTTCCTTCGAAGAGGAGCTGCGTCGCGCCGTTAGCTAGGGGTGCATAGACCACGTAGGTGTGACCGGTGATCCAGCCGACGTCAGCGGTGCACCAGTACACATCCGTTTCGGGATGCAGGTCGAAGACGTTTTTGTGGGTGAAAGCACCCTGCGTGAGGTAGCCACCGCTGGTGTGCAAAATACCCTTGGGCTTTCCGGTGGTACCGCTGGTATACAAGATGAAGAGAGGATGCTCGGCAGGGAACCCGAGGGCTTCGTGCTCGGCATCGACACTGGCGAGTTCTTCGTGCCACCACAGGTCGCGACCGGCCTGCCACGCGACATCGTTTTCACCGCGCTTGACCACCAAGACATGCTCGACGGTGCTGGCGACGTCACCAGCGGCGAGGGCGGCATCCACGGTCGGCTTGAGCGGGAATACCTTGCCTTTGCGCCAGCCGCCGTCGGCGGTGACCACAATCTTGGCCTGGGCGTCATCGATCCGACTGCGCAGGCTTTCCGAGCTGAACCCGCCGAAGACGACGGAGTGCACGGCACCGACGCGGGCGATGGCCAGCATGGCGATGACAGCCTCGGGAATCATGGGCATGTAGATGGCAATTCTGTCCCCGGATTCGATACCGTGCTTGAGAAGAACGTTGGCGGCACGCTTGACCTCAGCCGTGAGTTCCGCGTACGTGAAAGTGGCGGTATCTCCAGGCTCACCCTCCCAGTGCAAGGCAATGCGGTCTCCGTTGCCGGCCAACACGTGACGATCGAGGCAGTTGTAAGCGACGTTGAGTTCACCATCGTCGAACCATTTCGCTACGGGAGCTTCGCTCCAATCGAGTGTGCGAGTAAACGGCTTGTGCCAGTGAAGAAGCTCCCGGGCTTGCGTGGCCCAAAATGCGAGGCGGTCGTGCTTTGCTTCGGAGTAAATGCCTGGCTTGGCGACCGCATGGGACACAAATTCAGCACTCGGTGGGAAGCGACGGGCTTCGTGCAACAGGTTGTCGATTTGATCGCTCAAGGTGAACCTCACGTCGTTGGGGGCTGTGGCGCACACGCTTCGGGGGCCACCTAAGACATTACTCCGTCAGCGAATTATTGGTTTGGGGGACAGGAGCGACTCGACGGAACTATTTTTATGCCGTAAGCTCTACATTGTTCAGAGCATCGTTTCTGACTCGCGTCGCCACTGATTCCCCCCAATCAGGCGGCGCGAAGGCGACACCGTTCCCCCAACTGGTGTCGCCTTCTTCTTTTTAGAGGACATGCACCCCACGTGGAGCCTTCTCCTCCACAAGTGCCAAATGGGTTACAGCGCGGCAAGAAGTCGCAGGACACGACCCGCCCTGCCAACCGAAGACCTAGCCTTCAGCAATGCTGACGCAACTTGAGGCCTATCTTCGTGACCCCCGCATCACCGACATAGTCATTAACGGATCCACCGGTCTGTGGCGCGACAGTGGTGCAGGTTTTGAGCGGGACGATCACTGGGAGTCGACAGAAGAGCAGGTTCGTGCACTAGCCCGCACCCTCATCTCCGCTGGCGGGCGACACATCGATGAGGCGCATCCGTGCGTGGACGTGAGGTTGGCGCGGGGAATCCGGGCGCATGCCATCTTGTCGCCGGTCTCGCGCAGTGGAACGTCGATTTCCCTCAGGATCCCGCGACAAACGCCGTTTTCGCTTGACGCTTGGCAGGAAGGCGGGGGACTCTCGGCGCAGAGTCCCGCTGGTTTGCGGGCGTTGGTTGCGTCCCGGCGGAATGTTTTGATTTCGGGAGCGAGCGGAACAGGTAAGACGACTCTCTTGGCGGCACTCCTGGGTGAGGTTGCGCAGACCGAACGCATTGTGATCATTGAAGATTTGGCCGAGCTGCAGGTTGCCCACCCGCACGTGGTGAGCCTGGAAGCTCGACAACCCAACCTTGAGGGAGTGGGCGGCATCGACGTGGCAACTCTCATTCGAGAAGCATTAAGAATGCGGCCAGACCGGCTCATTGTGGGCGAATGCCGTGGCGCCGAGATTGCGGGGTTGCTCATGGCCCTCAACACCGGCCATTCCGGGGGTGCTGGAACGATTCACGCGAACTCTCTCTCCGATGTTCCGGCACGATTAGAGGCACTGGGAGCCTTGGCGGGCTTGAGTATTGAGGCGCTTACGCGCCAAGCCGCCTCTGCTATCGACGTCGTTATTCACGTAGAAAAAGTTGACGGTGTGCGAAAGATTGCAGACATGGGGCGGTTGGTGATTTCGGATGCCGGCACGCTCAGCACGGTCAGCACGGTCGATGATTTCGGAGTATGACGAGGTCGCACGCTTGGTGCAATCGGCTGCAGTACTGATGAGCGCTGGACTCTCACCTGACCGAGTGTGGTCATACCTGGGGGTCAGCAAGGCGGAGGCGGTTTCCCGTTCGGAGCCCTCGTGGCAAAGCTTTGCAGCCGGTTGGTCGGTGGCAACGACAGTCGGTGCACCGATGGCCCAGAGCATGCGTTGCCTTGCGGCATCGCTCAGAGACGGCGCCGGAGTTGTGCGCGATATCCAAACGGCACTCGTGGGACCCCAGTCGGCCAGCAGGCTGATTATGTATCTTCCCCTTGCTGCGCTGGGACTAGGAGCATTGCTGGGCTTTAACTCGCTGGAATTTCTCTTCCTTCGGCCTCTGGGCTGGGCGTGCATCATTTTCTCGTCTCTCCTTATATATATAGGTGCAAAGTGGACCGCAAAACTGACGCTTCGAGCAACGCCGCTTTCCTGGAATCCGGGACTCCGGGCAGAGCTGACGGCGATGGCGTTGGGCGGCGGAGTCTCCATCGAGCGCGCGGTCTCTCTCGTTACTTACGAGTTGGGTCGGGCGCACGAGACGAACGAGGAGGGCCATCCCAAGGGCTCAGAAACAGTCTCCATCGAGCGGGTCCTCGCACTCGCCGAAGAGGCCGGTGTGCCGGCGGCAGAGTTACTCCGGGCGGAAGCCGAACGGCAGCGATATGAAGCGCGTGCCGAGGGCCAAGCCATGGCGCAACGTTTAGGAATTCAACTCCTGCTTCCACTGGGCCTCTGCAGCTTGCCAGCGTTTCTCTTGTTGGGAGTCGTCCCTCTCATTGTCTCGGTGCTCTCCTCCACAACCTTTGGTTTCTAGCGGCCCTGCCCCGGGGTGGCGGATCACGGCGTCGGCATGACTCATTGCCTTCAGGATGAGGGGAGAACATCAATCCTCTAACAAAGAAAGAGAGTTTCCCATGACATTGACACGGACAGTGACACTGATGACGCACAAGAGAATCTCCCAGGGGCGCAGGAGTGTGAAGAGGCTTTGGGAGGCTCTGCACAATGACGACGGATCGGCCACGGCCGAGTACGCGATTGCCACCATGGCTGCCGTCGGATTCGCCGGGATGCTCGTCGTTATTTTGCGCGGCGATGAGGTGCGCACCATCTTGACCGACCTGGTGCGACGTGCGCTCACGTTCGCGGGCTGAGACGTCGACCGAGGGCGGCTCCGTCACCGCCGAGTTCGCCGTTGCGCTTCCCGCCGTGGTCGGTGTTCTGGCGCTGTGCCTGAGTGCGGTGAGCGCGGTGAGCACGCACACCATCCTCACAAGTTTGGCGGTGGACTCGGCCAGAGCTTGGGCCCGCGGTGAGACATGGCACGAAGTGACGTCGATGGTGACGCGACGACAACCGCGGGCCATCGCGCTGGGAACGGAAGTAGCTGGTGACTTCTCGATGGGGGAGCGGTGCGTCACCCTCAGCATGCCAATGAAGCTGGGTTCATGGATTGAGCTGGGCATCACCCTCGAGGAGAAGGCATGCGCTCTCCTCGAGCCATGAGTAAGTTTCATCCAGACGCTGGATCGGGTTCGATGCTTACTCTTGGAATTGGTGCAAGTTTTCTGATTCTGGCAATTTTATTGATACCGCTTTTAGGCGGGTTTGTGATTCATCAGCGATTGCAAGGCGTGGCAGACATCGCGGCGCTCGCGGCAGCAGACACGGCATCCGGCCTGCAGACGGGAAATCCCTGTAAAAACGCGGAAAATATCAGTGCGCGTGCAACGTTTACGGTGCAGGAGTGTCGCCTTGACGGACTTATTTCACGGGTGACGGTGATGACAGTTTTCGGGCCGTTCGAACTTGTTGCGCGAGCGCGGGCTGGCCCTTCTTCGGCGACGTGAGACCTACTCGCCCCATTTTGCGTTGTAGTGTGACATTTTGGCAGTCACATTTATTTCGGAGGAAAGCTTGTCCACCACTAAGAAACTCGTCATCGTCGAGTCACCCGCGAAAGCCAAGACCATTGGCAAGTACCTGGGGGACGACTATGAGGTGTTGGCGTCTGTCGGCCATATTCGCGACATCCCCACTCCTAAAGAGCTTCCGGTCGACATGAAGAAAGGCCCCTACGGCAAGTTTGCGGTCAACGTAGA
>JBLHYZ010000090.1:0-4757 GCA_047631115.1 Alpinimonas sp.
CTGACGCGCCGAATCTCGGCGTCACGCCCAATAACGGGATCCAGCTTGCCGCTCTTGGCAATCTCCGTGAGGTTGATGCCGTACTTCTCCAGCGCGCTTTGGTTGTCTTCTTGCGGCTCTTGCTGCATGCCTGTGCTCCCCCAAAGTTGAGTCAATCTGCCTCAAGTTTATCGCTACTTGAGGATCGTGGGGGGAAGCATTTGTGAAGCGCATCTTGCTCAGCTCAAAGCACGAGAGAATGTGAACGATGCCTCCTACAACTACTTTCGCCCTCATTCGTCACGGTCAGACCGATTGGAACGCCCAGCTTCGAATTCAGGGCACCACCGATATTCCTCTCAACGAGGTTGGCCGTGGTCAGGCTATTGCCGCTGTCGCGCCTCTCGTCAGCTTTCACGATGATGAGCGCGACTGGGACTTCATCGTCTCTTCCCCTCTCTCGCGGGCTGCTGACACCGCTGATTTCATCGCAGCCGGGCTCGAAATCGATGTCACACACCGCCTTCCTGGGATTGTGGAGCGTCACTACGGTGATGCCGAGGGGCTTCAGGCGGGACCCGAGCTTGAGGCCCTGCGAATTCCCAACGGGTTTCTCACCGCGGAGTCGGAAGCCGATGTTGCTCAGCGCGGAATTGATGCCCTCCACCAGTTGGCCGAGGAATTTACAGGCGCACGCATCATCGTTGTCAGCCACGGAACCCTCATCCGTCTCACCCTGAATCAGCTTTTTGGCCTCTCTGTTGGGCCCATCTCCAACGCCGCCCTCACGGTCGTGCGCGCTTCACCGGCAGGCTGGCATCTCGACCACTTGAACGGTCAAAACGTGCTGGTGGAAAAGTAGGTATGTTCAGTGTCTTAACGAGGGCATAACCCCTGTAACGTTGGCTTCATCGTCGCCGTTTGCGAACCCACGAGAGGCCCCACATGTCTGCCATCAGCCTGCGTGACTACCAGCCCACCGACCTGGATGCCGTGCTTCGCCTCTACGACGAGGCCAAAGGAACGGGCGCTGAGCCGGTCTACTCCCTCAGCGAGGTTCTCGCATCGTGTCAGAAAGACGTCGCCGTCGTTGCCACTCAAGCCAACGAAGTGATTGGTGTTGTCGTTGCCCGCGCCGCCCACGACCAGGGCTGGATTGTTTTCATCACAACGGATTCGCGTTTTCGCCACCAGGGAATTGGGGATTCTCTTCTCGCGGCGGCCGAGCAACGCCTCGCCCCCCAAGGGTTGACCCGATTGTCTATTTTGGTGCCGGAGATTCAGGAAAACGTGGGACTGCTCACCAAGGCAGGGTTCGCAGATAAGAAACACCTGCGCTATTTCGAACGCGAAATTCCTATAAAAGCTAAAGAGATGACGGTCCTGCGGGAGCTCGGTGGGCGCATTCTGACCCGCGATTTGTGGAACAAGATCGGGGGCATGAGCGGTGAAAAGAATCTGCTGGAGTCGCGCCTGATTTTGCCTCTGGCCGATGCCGAGCTCGCAGAAAAATATGGCGTGGAGCCTCCCCGCGCCATCATGCTGTTTGGTCCTCCCGGAACGGGCAAGACCACATTTGCCAAGGCCATCGCATCACGGCTGGAGTGGCCTTTCATCGAGGTATTTCCCTCCCGCTTAGCCAGCAGCCCCGAGGGCTTGGCTGGGGGACTCCGCGAAACCTTCTCGGCAATCTCCGAGCTGGATCACGCCGTCGTCTTTATCGACGAAGTCGAAGAAATTGCCGCTCAACGCGGTGGTGAGCCACCCTCAGCGACGCAGGGCGTCACCAACGAACTCCTCAAACTCATCCCGGTCTTTCGCGAAAAGCCAGGTCGTATTCTGATCTGCGCGACCAACTTCATTCGCGCATTGGACTCGGCCTTCTTACGTCACGGGCGCTTCGACTACGTCATCCCCATCGGACTCCCCGACGATGAAGCCAGGACTGCTATCTGGCGTGGGTACATTCCGGGGGATGCCGGCGACAATCTTGACCTGCCTCTGATCGTTTCGAAAACCGATGGTTTCTCTCCAGCCGATATCGAGTACGCGGCACGAAAGGCCTCGCAACGTGCTTTCGAACGGGCCATTAACTCCCGCGCGGAGGGTGCCGGTTCCTCGCCCGACGAGAGCGCGGTCACCGAGGATTACCTCATTGGAATTTCAGAGACGCGCACCACGGTTTCAGCCGAGGTCGCCGAGGCGTTCCGTGAAGACATTGCAACGATTGCCCGCACGTAAAAGCAGGCGAAAATTGGCGGCGCCCTAGGCGCCCTCTCGCAGAGCCCCCACAACGGGCAGCGCGGGAACACGAACGTCGACATCGTCGAGCCAGATGCGCATCGTTGCCGAAGACACGGTGGCCCGGTGGCAGTGACCACCCGACAGACGATCGGTCGAGACACCGTGGAGGTGCAGCCCTGGAATCACGATTCCGTCATTGACGTCGGGAAACCGGAAACCCACCAACGTACCCGACCACTCAGTGAACTCGAACTGAGACTCGTGTTCCAAGACAGCCGTGAGCTTGGGATAGGGCGGCGTCTGGCGGGACTCGCTGCGCATGAGCACTTCACTGAAAACGCCATCAATGCGGATGGCAGCGACAAGGTGTTCATCGTGGCGGTCGAGACGGAGTAGTAGGGCGTCGATGTGCTCGGTCACTCCCGCAAAATCAAGCCCAGCAGGAAGCTCCTCGATCAGAGGGTCGCCTCCGTCAGCAACGATGGCAAACGGCAAGCCGAGACTGGCCTCGGCTGGCACTGGCAGGCCATCCATGGGGATGCGCCAGACGTCGCCATCAAATGCCACAATCTCCCCGTCGGCGGCCTCAGCAACTCCCAGCCCGACCCCGTTTCCGTGTTCGGATCCGAGCAGGATCTCTGCGAATGCATTGCCTACGGTTGTCACCGCCTCAAAATGACCCTCGAACAGGTCTCTTAATACCTCCGTCTGTTGAATGTGGCCGTGGGCGGCACCGCGGGGATCCGCTAGGGATCCCCTCTTCGCGCCCCGCTCATTTTGGCGGTGAACAGCGGCGGCGAGGGCAGCGTCAAACATGGTTTCCATCGTACGCTTCATCAGCAGAAACCTGTTTGAGCTCGACCCGTACTGTTTTTTAGGAGAGGCGGTGTGTTTTCTTCAGGCCGTCGGGGCGACGTTCCGCGCGTCGCTCGGCGCGCTGCGCAGCATCGGCGCCACCATCTTTGATCGATGCCGTGACGGTGAACTTGGCGTTGCGCCGCACCTCCCGAGTGGAGCCGACGAGTGCCCTCAACGCCGGCTTGTAGCTCAGGTGCCGGTTTGCCACCACCCAGAGTTCGCCACCGGGTTTCAGCACGCGGCCAGCTTCAGCGAAGAGCCGCAGAGAAGTGCCCGCGTGTACGGCCGCTCCAGAGTGAAACGGTGGGTTAAAGACGATCAGGTCAGCCGACTCATCCGCTTGAAGGGAGAGTCCGTCATCCAGCACGACGTCGACGCGGTCGCCCACGCCGTTGGCTTCGGCCGTTGCTCGCGTTGACGCGATGGCCGCGGCCGACTGGTCGGTGGCGATGACGTGAGCGGTTGGGCGAAGTCGGGCCAGCTGGGTGGCAAGGACTCCGGTGCCGCATCCAAAATCTATGATGCGTTGGTCTTGCTTGCCCGAGACACGATCGAGCACAGCGAGAAGCGACAGGGTTCCGATATCAATGGATGTCCCCGCGAAGACGCCACCTGCGGCGCACACGGTGAGGTCGACATCCGCGTGAAATTGGCGTTTGGGCCACATGGCGTCCGCCGCACGGGCTTCCTCCAGCCGGGGTCCCCGCACCCGAAGGGCGCGTGACTTCTGCTGAGCGAGGCTGGCTTCAACCGTGTCAAAGTAGCGCCCCATCACCTCGTTCATTCCGAGAGTCATGTGCTTGATGCGACCACCCGCGAGAACGAGAACATCGGGGGACGCATGGGTAGCTATGAGGGCCGCCCACTGCTCCAGTTGCTCAAGGGCCCTGGGGAGTCGAAGGATGACGACGCGAGCATCGGCAACAAGCTCGGCGTCGAGCGCATGCTGTGTGAACGTCGCTGCATCAGGAAGAAACTCGGCTAATGCTGCGGCGTTGGCGTCGAGAGCAAGCTCGCTTGAGCGGTTGTCCTGGTGAACCTTGACGTTGGTGAATCGTGAAGCAGGCCCTTCGAGCCCCAACTCACCGAAAGAGATTGCTCCTAACGTGAGGGCTCCATGGGTGTCTCCGATGACGACAAGGTCAGAAGCGGTGAGGGAGGGGTCGCGCTTGACGGCGTCGGAGAGCTCGTCCAACAGGAGTCGATCCGCGGCGTCGACGGCGACAAGTTCTGGCGACTCGAGGTCGGGCCAGCGTCGCAACTTGGTGAACGGAAATTCGGGCGGGGTGGCAGAGCCCGATTTAGTCATGGTTCGAGCCTAACGAAGAGGACGAGCCAACGCGGGCTCATAATGGGTGGCGCATGACCGGACTCCAAGCGCGATTATCGCCGAGCGAATGAGGTCTTGCAGCGCTTCGTCGTCCGTAACGTCGTCATCGAAGAAGTCAATCGCCCGACGCTTGTTACCCTCAAGTTCGGCGTTAAAGAGACCATCAGGGTCAGCGAGTGCCGCACCGTCGTGAAAAGTGAGCTTGGCTTTACCTGTGTAGATGCCGGCGACGCAAAGAATCCCGTTGTGCTCCCAGACGGGCGAGCCCATCCACTTCCACGTCTCGGTAATCTCCGAGTTAACGGCAAGAATCGTCTGGCAAAGATGCGCCATTTTTGCTCCGCGC
>JBLHYZ010000091.1:0-4742 GCA_047631115.1 Alpinimonas sp.
GCTGAATTCCTCAGACATTAGCAATGACCTAGCGTTCTGAGGTCGCGTTCATCCCTACGATGTCTCTGCAAACGGGTCTGCAATGCCGATATAGACAGTCTCGAGATACTCTTCGATACCCTCGGAACCTCCCTCGCGACCGAGGCCAGAGGCTTTGACCCCACCAAAGGGCGCCGCCGGGTTAGAGACGATTCCGGTATTGAGCCCAAACATTCCCACTTCCAGCCGCTCGCTCAAACGAAGAGCACGGTTCAGGTCACCTGTGTAGGCGTAGGCCACAAGGCCGTATTCGGTGTCGTTTGCGATGGCCACGGCTTCGGCCTCGTCCTTGAACGAGACGATGGGGGCTACAGGGCCGAAGATCTCTTCGTGAAGAACGGATGCCTCGCGGGGGACATCCACGAGGACTGTTGGCGGGTAAAAATATCCTTCACCTTGGGGCATTTCGCCGCCCGTGAGAACGCGGGCACCGAGCGTGGTGGCGTTCTGCACCATCGCGTGAATGTTCTCACGACTCTTGGAATCGATCATTGGCCCAATCTGGGAACCATCAGTCGTGCCCCGGGCAATCGTGAGGTCCGACATTTTGGCGGCAAGCTTTGTTGCGAACTCGTCGACGATGCTCTCATGAACGATGAGGCGGTTCGCTGCGGTGCAGGCTTCCCCCATGTTTCGCAATTTGGCAACCATGGCTCCATCAACAGCCTTGTCAACATCAGCGTCCTCGAAGACGAGGAAGGGCGCGTTTCCACCCAGCTCCATTGACACCCGAAGCACGCTTTGGGCAGAGTCGGCGATCAGACGTCGCCCCACTCCGGTCGATCCGGTGAACGAGAGCTTGCGCAGACGCTCGTCGGCAATGACGGGTCCGGTTACTTCGCCGGCTCGCGTCGTCTGCACAACATTCAAAACTCCAGCGGGTACTCCGACCTCAACCATGACGTGGGCAAAAAGTAACGCCGTCAATGGCGTCAGGGCAGCGGGTTTGAGCACCATCGTGCAGCCTGCGGCCACGGCTGGTGAAATCTTTCGTGTTGCCATGGCGAGAGGAAAGTTCCACGGCGTAATGAAAAGGCTGGGGCCGACGGGACGCTTGTGCACAAGAATGCGCATTTTTCCGTCTGGGGCGATTCCGTAACGCCCAGATACCCGGCTCGCTTCTTCGCTGAACCACCGCAAGAATTCAGCGCCATAGGCGACTTCACCACGAGCTTCGGCAACCGGCTTTCCCATTTCAAGAGACATAAGAATTGCGAAGTCATCGGCTAACTCAGTGACCCGCTCAAAAGCAGCCCGCAGAATTTCTGCGCGATAGCGCGGGGCAGTTTTGGCCCAGTTGGCTTGTGCTTCCGCTGCGGCGTCCAGCGCCAGCATCCCGTCAGCGGCCGCTGCATCAGCAACGGTCGCCAGCACGAGTGAGGTTGCCGGGTCGATGACGTCAAAGGTGCGTCCGTCGCTGGAGTCACGCCATTCCCCGTTGATGAGGATTCCCTTAGGAACGCTCGCGAGCACGCGGACTTCATCAGCGGTAGTGACACTCATAGGACAATCTCCAGAATCGATAGAACATGAGCATGCGAAGGCATCTCAGGGTTGTTTGCTGTTACGGAATCATCAATGGCATCCTGCGCCAATGACGAAAGGTGCTTTTTGGCAATTCCAAAATCACTCAGTCGGCCCGCGAGGCCAACCACTGTCACGAGTTCTGCAATGCGCGTGATAGCACGTTCGGCGTTCACCTCGCCGGATAAGGAGGTTTCGCCAACCCCCAAAGCAAAGGCAAGGCGCGCAACACGGGTGGGGCGCCATTGCAGGTTGTACCGCATGACCTGTTCAAAAACGAGACAGAGAGCCACACCATGCGGGATATTGAACTGTCCGCCCAGAGCATGTCCAATTCCGTGAACGAGACCAAGGCCGGTATGGGAAAAACCAACTCCGGCAAGGTGCGAGGCGAGCAACATTTGAGATCGCGCCTCGAGGTCCTCACCGTGCGTTACGGCCGTGAGAATATGAGCGTTGACCATCTCGACAACTTGCAGGGCAATGCCATCGGAGTATGGGTTGGAGCGCGCGGAAAGGTAGGACTCCGTGGCGTGCACGAGCGCATCCATTCCCGTCGCGGCTGTCGCTTTGGGCGGCAATCCGACCGTCAATTCAGGATCAAGAATTGCGGCTTTAGCGAGAGCACTGGAATGACCGACATAGAAGCGTCGATGAGTTTTCTCGTCGGTAATGACGCCAAAGGCGTTTACTTCAGAACCCGTGCCCGCCGTTGTAGGAATGGCAATGATGGGGAGGCCATCGTTTTTGAAGCTGGTTGTGTAATCTAACGCTGTGCCGCGCTCTGGATTGACTGCGCCGAGTGAGACACCTTTGGCCGTATCCATTGCGGATCCCCCACCCAAAGCGATCAAGATGTCACAGCCTGCCTGAGAGGCAACATCCGATCCTTCGTCAACACAGGCCGTTGTTGGGTTGGGTGTCACTCCACCGAAGACGCTGACGCTCAGTCCGGAACGGAGGAGACTGGAGCGGACCTTCTCCAGCAGCGGAGAGCTGGCTAGAAAAGGATCCGTGACGATAAGAGCAGACGTGGCCCCAGCACGAAGGGCTAAATCACCGACCTTAGCCACCGAACCTAAACCAAAGTGTGCCGTCGGTTTTGGGTCCAGCACGAGCTCGTACGTCGTCAGATCACGGGTCTCAGCATGAGTATTCGTGGAAACCTCGGTCATACTGATACCTCGATGCGCAGTGCCTGTCGGATCAAGTCTTCGTAGAGACGCACGGGGGTCATCTCCCCGGCCAGGTCACCATACTGAGCCTTTGCGCGGCGGAAAATCTGTTCTACAAGGCTGCTCATTTCGATGGGAACGTTGAGTGACCGGGCGAGCTCTGTGTGGAGGCCGAGGTCTTTGCAGGCCAAAGCGATTGCGAAGCCTTCGTCATAGTCACCGTGTTGGAGCACGCTTAAGACATCGTTCTCCACAAAGTTCGAGTTCGCCGGGCTCGCAATTAATGACTGGCGGAGGACCTCGAGGTTGACACCCGCTTTGACTCCCACAGCAAGAACCTCGGTTGTCGCGACCAGGTGAGAAAACCAGAGTTGGTTGATGGCCAGCTTGACCGCGTAGCCAGCCCCGGGCACGCCCACATGTAAGACCTTTTGAGCATCGCCCATGGCGTGAAAAATATCTCGCATCGCGACGAATTCGTCGTCGTTGCAGCCGGCAAAGATCTGGAGCATGCCCGTTGATGCTCCGACAGACATGCCACTGACGGGGGCGTCAAAAATATGGAGACCGCGCTCCCATGAATTTGCGCGCGCAATTTCAAGAACCTCGGGTACGGACGTCGACATGTCGACCCAGTAACCGCCGTCGCGCATTCCTGAAAGGATGCCGTTCGCGCCCAACCCTACAAGGTCGACGTGCTTGGGAGTGGGCAACATCGTGATGACGACATCAGAGAGCCGAGCCACGTCGGCCGGACTGTCTGCCCAGATTGCACCGTTCTCAATAAAGGGCTCCGCAGCTTCGCGGCGAACATCGTTGAGAACCAATTTGAAGCCCGCAAGCTGCAGGTTTTTGGTCATGCCGGAACCCATATTTCCCAGACCAATGAAGCCAATTGTGGAGTTTGTCGTCGTGAACATGTGCACTTTCTCTCTCAAGATGAGTCGGCTAATAAGGGGTGGGGCGGTGACAGTTGGGGCGGTGGAAATTTAGGAGAGGACGTCCGGCCCGAGGTGGAGCCATGTCGTCTTCAGCGCCGAGTAGGCGTCGAGGGCATGGAGCGATCGGTCGCGGCCAAAGCCAGAGTTCTTGAAACCACCGAACGGAGTGATGACATCGGAGACATCGAACGTATTGATCCAGACGGTCCCGGCGCGAACGGCGCGTGCCAGTTGATGACCGACGGTAATGTCCTGCGTCCACACACTGGCGGCAAGACCGTACTCCGAGTCGTTGGCGAGGGCGAGGGCCTCCGCGTCGGATCGGAATGTGGAAACTGCCAAGACGGGGCCGAAGATTTCTTCCTGGCCAATTCGGCCCGCGTTGTCGACATTGTCGAGAATGGTGGGCTCAATGAAGAACCCGCTTTCGAGCCCAGCCGCAGGGGTGATCCGATTGCCTCCCAGGGCAAAGGTGGCGTTCTCTTCGCGAGCAATATCGAAGTAGCCTAAGACGCGCTCGAGTTGACGCTCACTGACGATGGCACTCACTTGCGTGGCTGGGTCCAGTGGATCCCCCAGTGTGAGAGACGTGCCAACCCGAATGATTGCCTCAACCAAGGCATCGTGAATCGACTCGTGAACCAGGAGTCGCGAACCCGCATGACAGGTTTGACCTGCGTTGTAGAAGATGCCCCACGCAATGGCCGTGGCACACTCCTCTAGATTGCCAACATCGGCGCGCACGATATGCGGCGACTTGCCGCCGAGCTCCAATGCAACCTGCTTGCCGTTGGATTCGCCGGCATAGGTCTGAAAGAGGCGGCCGACGGCGGGAGAGCCGGTGAAGGTAATTTTGTCGACGAGCGGGTGGCGGCCGAGTGCCTGGCCTGCTTCATTTCCTAGACCTGTCACAACGTTGAAGACACCCGCGGGGACACCGGCTTCGAGAGCTAGTTCTGCAAGGCGTAAAGAGGAGAGGTTTGTGTTTTCAGCCGGCTTCAGCACGACGGAGTTTCCCGCGGCGAGGGCAGGGGCAACTTTCCACGACGTAATAATGAGGGGA